>CAXDRM010000001.1:0-57441 GCA_963991775.1 uncultured Rickettsiales bacterium
TAATAGTTTTGCAGATATTTTTAGGTACCTATTCTTTAGTACTGCACATAATATCACCATGAATCAATAAGTGGTTTATTTGTGATAGGTTTAGAATTTGAGCATGTCAGAAATTAATGGAGCATGCTTGTATTTTTGATAATAATTATTAGATATTTCTAGAATCTAATAGTTTTGCAGATATTTTTAGGTACCTATTCTTTAGTACTGCACATAATATCACCATGAATCAATAAGTGGTTTATTTGTGATAGGTTTAGAATTTAAGCATGTCAGAAATTAATGGAGCATGCTTGTATTTTTGATGATAATTATTAGATATTCCTAGAATCTAATAGTTTTGTAGATATTTTTAGGTACCTATTCTTTAGTATTGCATCATAATATCGCCATGAATCAATAAATCGTGGATGCAGTACTAGGAGTTATACTTGCGAGCAGCGGAATGTACATAGGTACATGAGCACGCGCAGTAAGTGTAACGACGACGCTCGTTACATTAATAACATCGATAAGATGTTTTAATGTAATACTGCGCCGCGAGAATTAGATTCATGGTGATATTATGCCGCCATAGCTCAGAGGTAGAGCACTTCATTGGTAATGAAGAGGTCGCAAGTTCAATTCTCGCTGGCGGCACCAGCTTTAAAAAATTTTAATTTATCCCCCATCTATCTCCCAAGTAAGTTTCAACTTGAGTAATTTCTGAAGCATTAAGTATGCGTGAATAAACTAGGATTTCTGCTATTGGACCTTGCCAAAAATATGAACCACTATTAAATCTACCTATTTTTACTGTGGCACTACCTGGATCATCAGGATTACCATCTCCAGAACCAACTAAACTATTATTTATATAATAATAATTATTTGGTGAATCACCATTATGATATTCTAACCTATTAATTACTGCTACAGTAGAGGATTGCGTAGAAACACCTGATGACAAACTTCCTGTATGGAAACCTGCATAATATAGATTAGCGTTAGTTGTACCAATATATATAACATTTACACCTGGATCCCATTGTGTAAACATACCTCTAAAATTTGCTGTTCCTGTATTTACCCCAATCGCAAAAACTGTATAATCTTGGGTTATTGAAAATTGAAAATTACTATCTAAAAAATCATTACTACCATCAAAATCTACAACGTTTAAACTATTTAATGTTGTACTATTGGTAATTGGTTGATTTGCTCCAGTTGCTTGTATAGCATGATTACCCCCACCAGATTTATCATTCCACTGACTTACCGCCCCAGCTGAATCGGTAATTGAATCTGCATCACTAGCATCTAACCAAAAAGCTAAACCGTTAGTTACTGGCAAAGCACCCTCTTCTATTTCTTCCTCGGCAATTTCTGGCTCACCAACTACCGCTTCCCAATCATTATCTGCCTGATTAAGAGCTACTAAATTTGAAGATTGACCGATCAGCTTTTTACCTGCTGAAAATACCACCACTATTAAAGATACTGCTATAATTACTACAGCTAGTTCTATTAGGCTAAAAGCTTTATTATGACTCATAAATTATCTTACTGGTATTTAGCATAAAAGCTTAGAAGAAATTTTCTGCTTTGCAATGGTTTTTTAATATGCTTAACTAGCTAAAAATTAGTAAAAAATCTAATATAATGCGCCTGCTAATTATCACCCTGCTCTACATATGCTGCCTTACTAAGCAAGCTCAAGCTAAAGATTATGAAATTGCTGAAGAGGTTTACCTTTCAGAAAAATTTTTTCATCCTGGCCTTGGTAATATCAGATTGAGTGCCGCTAAAACCAAATATCCTAATCACAATACTGAATATATCGCATTTTTCTTAATGGAGTTTGACGATATTATCAAAGCTTTACCACAAATTTGGTGGTCAGCAGAAAATTTTGTCAAAATTACTAATTTTAAACTAATTGATTTAAATAAAGATCAGCAACATGATCTAGTCATTTCCGCAGCTTTTCGTACAGGCAGAAATCTTGATGAGTTTCAAGACCAAATAGTAATATATTATGGTAATGGCACCCAATTTATTAGGAATTTCAAAATCGAACAAAAATTCTTAATTAATATGGCTAAAATTATGAATCATGTAAGCCCACCATATAAGCCAGGAGAGAAATTAGCTTACACTCCTGTTAGAATGGATTATATCTTACTAGCCCATAAGCACGCTCTGCGCGAATTAAATAAAGATAAATGATTTAGAAAACTATTAGGCAAAGACCCATAATGTACAAGAATAATGCTAAAATTTCGAATTTAGCATTTTGCATATTTAACCTTGTAATTTGCTCGGTTAGCTCAGTAACCTGGAAATAAGTATCATCAATCTCTTCAGCGATTTCACGTTTTTTTTGATCACGTAATTCAATTAGATTTTCTGTAGTGATTTTTTCTTCTGCGCTAAAAGTTAAGATTGGCTCCAAGTAATTTTTAATTTGCTCTTGCGAGTTTTTAGATTTGGTACGGCGCCTATTAAGCTTAGCAATAGCCGCACGATCTTTATCATGTTCCAATATTAATAAAGCTGTATTGACCCTCTGTTCAAGCTTTTTGCTATTTTGCCATTTGCTCTCAATTAGGCGATTTAGATTATCTTTATTATGTTCTAACTCACGCACAATTATGCTATTTTGCTCTACTACAAAATAAGAAATTAAAGGCGAGATTATAGTCGCCAACATACCTAAAATTAGAAGCTTGGTACGAAATTGTTTTTTTAACGCCATAACATTAATTCAAAATTATACATGGCTCACGCATAGCTGAGCAGATTGATATTTTTTTCTTGGAAAAAGATAGTGCTTCAGTTAGTCTTTGCAAGGAAAATTTTAAAGCTAATTTATGTATTGGACAAGCTGTTATAGTAGTATTCTTGGGATACTATATTTATTACTCTCTTTTAAAGTTATAAAAATCAGAAGAAGCAAGCAAGTTTCTCTTGGCAGCGGTAGCGACGAGCAACTAAAACAGGCAATTAGAGCACATGGTAATTTTATCGAATATGTACCTTTTGCTCTTATTTTATTATTTTTAAGTGAGTTTAATGGTGCACCTGAATTTATCATTCATTTTGCAGGATTAGCCTTGCTTTTAGGTAGAATCATCCATGCACTCAGCTTCAATTTTTACCCCCCTAAAGGAAAATTACGTGTTTTAGGTATGGTGCTAACCTTTTCTAGTATCTTTTTTGGCGTAATAGCTAATATCACTATTTTATCATTAGGTTATTTATAATTTCGAGGTTCATATGAAAAAAATCCTGCAACTAACTGCAATTTTATTAATTGTGGCTCAGCAAGCTCAGGCCAGAAGTTACTCTAAAGGAGCAGGTTCTTCGACAGTTTACCCTTTCATTACAGCCGCAGCAGAAAGCTTTGCTCGAGTTAGTGATTATAGTGCCCCAATTATTGAAGCAACTGGCACTGGCGGTGGTTTTAAATTATTTTGTAGCGGAATTGGCGCAAAATACACTGATTTTTCCAATGCTTCACGCCAAATCAAAGCTAGTGAAATAGAATTATGTAAAAAAGCCGGTATCACCAATATTATCGAAGTGCAAATTGGCTTTGATGGTATCGTTCTTGCCGATAAATTAATTAATTCCGAAATTAAACTTAGTCTAAATGACATATTTTTAGCTTTAGCCAGAGACATTCCCCAAAATGGTCAATTAGTTACAAATAACTATAAATATTGGAGTGACATTAGAAGCGACCTACCTAAAAGAGAAATCATTATTTATGGACCACCACCAACTTCAGGTACTAGAGATGCTTTTGTTGAATTAGTAATGCAAAAAACTTGCGAAAATTTTTCTGAATATAAAACGGCATATCCTGATAAAAAAACTCGCAAAAAATATTGTTCTTTATTTAGAGAGGATGGTGTTTTCATCGAAGCAGGTGAAAATGACAATATCATCGTCAATAAGTTAGTATTGAATGATGCCGCTCTCGGTATTTTTGGCTACAGCTTTTTAGAACAAAACTCTGATAAGGTGAAAGGCTTATCAATTAATAATGTTTATCCAAGCTTTGATAATATTGCAGCACAAAGCTATCCGGTAGCAAGATCATTATTTATATATGTTAAGCAAGCTCATCTTAAGCTGATCCCTAGCTTAAAACCATTCATCACCGAATTAATCAGCGAAGATTCTTTAGGTGAAGATGGTTATCTAACCTTTAAAGGCTTAATCCCTTTACGTGAAGAGCAAAGAACAGCTATGCAGCAGCAAGTTAGTGCTCAGCTTAACTAAATAACCCACAAAACCACAATCAAACCATGAAATCAGTTAAAAATCTTACCTTAATTTTTGCTTTATTATGTAGCAATGCCAGCTTTGCTGAAAATATTTCAGATGCTGAATTTGACGCGCTGCGCAAACGCACCCAAAAATTAGAACAAGAACTCAACCAACTTAAAAAGCAAATTGCCAGTGGCAAACATAGACAAGCTAAAAAAAAGCAACATAAATATGATGATTTACCTAAAATATCTGCCTATTTCGCTTTTGATAAAACCTTCTATTCTAATGACTCTGGTAATCGACCACATAATTCGGAATTACGTTTTGGACGTATCACTTTAAAGCATACTATAAAACATGAGCATATGCCTGATTTAAAAGTAAAGGTGGGTGCTGATTTTGCAAGAGGAGATGCTACAATCTATGATGCTTTTATTACTTTGCCAGTAAATGCTAGCAATCAAATCTCTTTAGGTCATATGCGTGAACCTTTTTCTTTAAATCTACTTTCTTCTCGCGTAAATGATCTCTTTGTAGATCGCCCAGCTGCAGTTAAAATGTCACCAGCGCGTAATATTGGTATTAGATATGATCATATTAAAAAAAATTACTATGCTAGCATAGGTGCTTTTGGTGATGGTGTTGATGATCAACAAGATGCTGACGAAACCTTCTCTTACGGAGCTCGCTTTGTTTTTAACCCAGACTTATTTGATAAGATCAAAACTCACCTTGGCTATGCTTACCGCTCATCAAATCCCACTGGCGATAGTGTTTCTTACGTAGCTAGTGAGGCCGATATTGCAGCCGGCGAAAATGATCTAGAAACTGGCAATATCAATGATGTAAATACTATCAGACAAGATGGTATAGAATTAGCCTTTGTTAATCCTCGCTTCTCTATGAGCTCAGAATATTTTATCACAGAATTAAGCAGAGATAATGCTAGCAAAATCGAATTATATGGTACTTATGTGCAATTTCGCGTTGGTCTCAATAAAAAACTTTTAAATTATAATCAGCAAAAACGTACCATCGATCTAGCTAAAGATAGCTATAATGTTTTTGAATTAGGCTATCGCTATTCTTATGTTGATTTTAATCATGGTGATTTACGTTCTGGAAATTATGAAAGCCATTCTTTTGGTTTAAATTATATATATAGCCATAATCTACGCTTCCTATCTAGCTACATTAACATTGAAACCGATGAAAACTCGGTTTATGGTAAAAACTCTCCTGAAATAGTGGCTTTCCGTGCACAATTTTTATTTTAAGAGCATTTATGGAAATATACTTACCTATTGCCGATATACCACTTAATGTATTTTTCTTGCTCTTTGCAGGCTTCTTTGCTGGTATACTTTCAGGTCTTTTTGGTATTGGTGGCGGCTTTATTATGACACCAATGCTAATCTTTATGGGTGTTAGCCCTGCTATAGCCGTAGCCTCTTCAGCTAATCAGATTGTTGCCTCTTCTTATTCTGGCTTTGCAGCTCATGCAAGACGTAATAATGTAGATTTTAAAATGGGCAATGTCTTAATGCTGGGCGGCTTTATTGGCTCTACCCTCGGCGTATGGATTTTTAGTACCTTGCAAAATTTTGGGCAGCTTGATTTAGTAATTTCTTTATCTTACATCATTATTTTAGGCACAATTGGTACTTCAATGGCTTATGAAAGCTTTCGTGCGATTTTTAAAATTAAAAGCAAAGTAAAAAAGATTTCTAAAAAAGACCAATTTTTTAAGAAGCTACCTTTTAAAGTAAAATTTCCTAAATCAGAATTAGAAGTAAGTATTTTAGTACCAATTTTAGTCAGTATTGGAGCAGGCATATTAGTATCAATTATGGGTATTGGCGGAGGATTTTTAATGATCCCTGCTATGATTTATATTTTAGGCATGCCCACTGCAGTAGTAGTAGGAACCTCACTTTACCAAGTTATTTTTGTCACAAGCAATGTAACTTTTTTACATGCTTATACTACACAATCAGTTGATATTGTCTTAGCGGGTATTTTACTAGCCAGCTCGGTAATAGGTGCGCAATTTGGGACAAAATATGGTACTTTAGTTCCTGCAGAAAAATTACGTGCTGTGCTAGCTTTAATGGTCCTTGCAATGGTTATTAAATTAATTTTGGGCTTTGTGATTGCTCCTGATAATCCTTTTCAGGTAATTGCCCAATGATAAAAAAACTACTCTTACTAATAATTTGTTTAAATTTATTTACTAATCAGCTGCAAGCTAAACCTATTATTGCAGATGTAAGTAGCAATGAAATTTTGATTGATACTAGCTTTACTGGACAAAAATTATTTTTGTTTGGAGCGCGTAATGTTGCGGGTGATATTGTTATTGTAGTAAGAGGACCTAAAAATAATTATATTGTGCGTAAAAAAGAAGAATTCTTTGGCGTTTGGCTTAATCGCAAACAAATGAAATTCTCAGATATTTATGGCTTCTATGCAATTTATAGCTCTGCAGATCCTGATAAACTTAGTAATCCTGAATTACTGAGAAATTTAAATTTAGGCTTTAATAATCTACCGCTTAGCTATAAAGGCGAAGCTCACTTAGAAGATATAGAACTTTTTAAAGGCGCTATATTAGAGAAACATCTTTCTGATGCGCTTTATCTAGAAAATTATCAAGAAATAGAATTAATGGGTGATACTTTATTTAAAACCCATCTTAACTTTACTAAAAAAATTCCGCATGGTTCATATAATATCGAGCTTTATTTAATCAGAGATAATAATTTAATCGCTACTGAAACCATACCTATTCAAGTAAGAACTACTGGCTTTGAATCTTTTGTGCATCATGCTGCACATCAGCATAAAATACTTTATGGTATTTTTTGTGTTTTAGCAGCGTTGATGGCTGGTTGGGTTGCTAGTCGTATTTTCTGGAAAGTCTAATCAAAAGCTCTATTTTGGGCTCTTTCTAAAACAATTTAGCTGCACTAAATATGTTTTAGCAGAGTAGCTTCGTATATATTTTTATCTTTCAGTTACGTAATTACACATACGCGCCTTCAGCTAAAAATATACACTCAACTAAAATATCGCCAAACTAGAGCTTTTGATTACATAACTACAAGTATTACATTGCTAAATTTAATTAACTAAAATAGCTCCAAACTAGAGCTTTTAATTACATTACTATACAAACAGCCAAGAGCAAGTCACATCTTTATTTGTAGTCAAAGAGACTGTTTGAGTTTGGCTATGCATTTGCGTATCAGGAGCATTTATGAAAAATCTTTTTGTTTTTCATAAAGCGCAAGCAAATCAGAGCTAAACTCCAATAGTCAATAAAATCAGAATTTTATTGGTAAAAACCTTTTGACATCTAACCTGTCATCTATATTATATTGCTTCTTTTTAGATTAGAAAAATGTTTGCAATCATCGAAAATAACGGAAAACAATTTAAAGTTACTAAAGATTCTCAAATCAGAATCGACCTAACTGAAGATAAAAAAGGCGCTAAAATCTCTTTTGACAAAGTGCTACTTACTTCAGATGGTAAAAAAGTAAATGTTGGTACTCCAGAAGTTAAAGGCGCATCAGTAAGCGCTGAAGTTATTGAACATATTAAAGATAAAAAAGTTATCGTGTTCAAAAAGAAAAGAAGACATAATTACCGTAGAAAACACGGTCACAGACAAGATTACACTGTAGTTAAGATTAAAGAAATTAAAATTGCATAGGTAGAAAATGGCTCATAAAAAATCAGGTGGTAGTTCAAGAAACGGTAGAGACTCGGCCGGTAGAAGACTGGGAGTCAAACTTTATGCCGGACAAAAAATCAAAGCAGGCCAAATCATTATCAGACAAAGAGGCACCAAATATTATCCTGGTGAAAATGTAGGTATCGGTAAAGACCATACTCTTTATGCACTCAGCAATGGTATAGTAGCTTTCAAAAAAACTAAAGCCCGTACTTTCGCTTTAGTACAAGCTTCTGCTTAAACTTAATTATCTGTCAAAATTCACATTATCTCCACTCTACTTTAAGCAAAGTGGAAATTTATTCTTTTTAATGTTACAATCAATGTAACTATTAAAGAGATAATATATGGGCAAGGAGCAGGTTAATCCAAAAAAACTAATGAGAGAGAATCTTTCTTTAGCACATGAAGCTGAACGTCTTGCTGGACAAGCTCAAGATCAGCACGGAAAAATGGAACGCTTTCAAGATGCTTTAGAATTTTATAATGAAGCAAGAAAATATGCTAATCAAGCACAAGATTCCCGTATAGATAATAAGGTATTAATCTATAGATCAATGCAAAAAATCTATTTAAATACCCAACAATATGAACATATAATATACACCCATAATAAAATTAATAATCTAATTGAAAATGAACCCTCAACAACATATCAAAGCTCTTTGCTAGCCAGTATGTTTATGGCCGCCTCAGCATATATAAAAATACAAAAATGGCCTGAAGCTCTAGAATGTTTTAATATAATTAGTGACAAGGGTTTTGCTAAAATAGAAGAGTCACTAGCAGAAAATCAAATTTATAACCAAAAAGAACTCGGTAATATCTCTATGCTAGCTATGGCTTATGTCAGTGCTAACAAATTTAAAAACACACAAAATATTGCTTACCAAAATGAAATCGAGCAATTCAGTAATAAAATAAAAGCTATATATGATCACAGTCAATCAGATAATCCTGACATGGTAAAATTAAATCAAGATCTCCAACAATTTTGGTTGGAATTAAAACCTGCAATTGCTAATTATCAAACACAAGAAACAACAAGCAGTTCAGGACGCAAAGCAAAAGTAAAATTAGAAGAAGAAACAGTAATGCCAGAAGCAAAAAGAAAGACTCTAGAAGAACATGTAAAAAAAAACTCTTCAGAATCTAAAGATAGCTCACCAGGAATTTAACCAACCCCATGGCAGCTTGCTCTTTAGTACCAGATACAGTACGTGGCTCATGGTTTTTGCTATAAAAAGTGAGTTGGTTTTTAGATTCACCAAATACTTTACCACCAGAAACATCATTTAAAGCAATTACATCACAATTTTTACTATCTAATTTACGCAACGCATTAGCTTCATGATTATTAGTCTCTGCAGCAAAGCCCACCAAAATTTTAGGACGATATTCTGATTTACCAGTTTCTGCTAAAATATCTGGGTTTTTTTCTAATTTAATTTCTAAAGTCTGTAATTTCTCTTTTTTAATTTTATCTGCAGAATTTACTACCGGTTTAAAATCAGCAACTGCAGCAGTAAAAATTCCTAGGTCAAATTCTTGCACAGCAATCTCTGTCATAACTGATTTATACATCTCATCAGCAGATACTACTTCTATTATCTTAAAATTTTTAGGAATACGGCAATCTGTACAGCCTTTTACCATAGTCACCTCTGCGCCAAATTCAGCAAATTTTTTAGCAAGAGCCACACCTTGTTTACCAGAAGAAGAATTACCAATGAACCTTACCGGATCAATATTTTCTCTAGTACCGCCAACAGTAAGCAAGATTTTTTTACCAGCTAATTTAGCTTTTAATGCAAAAAAACTAACCATTAATTCTACTACATCTTCTGGCTCTTTAACTCTACCCTCTCCTTCTTCACCGCAAGCTAACATGCCTTTCTCAGGATAGATAAATTGCAAAGCTCTCTTTTCTAATTCAGCCAAGTTAGTTTGAGTAATTTCATTTTCCCACATCTCAACATTCATAGCAGGTGCCATAAAAATTTGCTTATTACTAGCAAGCAACATGGTTGAAGCTAAATCATCAGCGCGACCATGTGCAGCTTTTGCCATAAAATTAGCAGTAGCTGGATAAACTAAAATTAAATCATTTTTCCGTGATAATTCTATGTGACCTATTTTGCCTTCCATTTCAGCATCAAATAACTCAGAAAAAACATGCTCTATGCCTAAATTTTTAAAATCTGCTTCTTTGACAAATTCTTGTGCGGATTTTGTCAGAATTACATCACAAGCTATATTTTGCTTTAGTAACAACTCGGCTAATTTAGGTGCTTTAGTCGCAGCTATTGAACCTGTAATTACCAATAAAATCGAGTTTTTCATTAAGCTTTTTATAAGAAATTTTTGCGCCATACTAAACTCATCGCTCTTTTATGCAACTATGTTTAAACTTCTTGCTAGTTATGAAATAATATACTATATTTCGCTGCCTAATTAAGAATTATGTAAATATGGTTAAAACAGCAAATTTAGGCTTCCCAAGAATCGGAGCAAACAGAGAATTAAAAAAAGCAGTTGAAGCTTTTTGGAAAGGTAAAATCCAACAAGATTCTTTGCAAGAAACTGCAAAAGAAATTAGAATCACTAATTGGCAGACCCAACAAGCAGCTAATCTTGATTATATACCTGCTAATGATTTTTCACTTTATGATCAAATCCTTGATACAATTTGTTTAGTTGGTGCAATTCCAGAAAGATATCAACATAAATCAGGTAATGTTTCTTTGGAAACTTACTTTGCTATGGCTAGAGGTCTACAAAAAGAAGGTCTTGATGTACCAGCGATGGAAATGACTAAGTGGTTTGATACTAATTACCATTACATCGTTCCAGAATTTACACAAAATCAAAAATTTGCTATTTCATCTGACAAAATCTTCAAAGAATTTCAGGAAGCAAGAAATCTAGAGATTAATGTTAGACCTGTATTAGTAGGACCACTTACTTTATTATGTTTAGGTAAAGAAAAAGGCTCAAATTTTGATAAATTTAGTCTAAATGATAGCCTTACTAAAACTTACCTTGAAATTTTCAGCCGTTTAGCAGAAGCAGGTGTTACTGACATCCAAATCGATGAACCAGCTTTAGTTACTGATTTAGCTCCAGAAATTTTAGCACTTTATGAAGCTACTTATCAAAAAATTAGCAGTAAATTAGCAGATCTTAACATTAAGCTACATCTTACCAGCTATTTTGCAGATTTAGGTGCAAGCTTAGAAACTTTCTTCAAAATTAAAGCAGATTCTTACCATTTAGATTTAGTAAGAGCACCTGAGCAGCTTGAAGCAACTCTAGAATTATTACCTGAAGCAGCTAGCCTTTCATTAGGTGTGATTGATGGTAGAAATATCTGGATTAATGATTTAGAAAATTCTTTAGTAACTATTAATAAAGTTATTGCTAAAATCGGTAGTGAAAGAGTTATCATTGCTCCTTCATGTTCATTATTGCACAGCCCTGTATCTCTTGAGCCTGAAACTAATTTAGATCAAGATATTAAAAGCTGGTTGGCTTTTGCTACTGAGAAATTAGCTGAACTTAATTGCTTAAAAGAAATCAGCAATGGTGGTTCAGAAAATAATGAATATTATGATAATAACCGCGCTGCTCTTAAAGCACGTCGCAGCTCAAATAAAGTTCATAATGATGCTGTAAAAACTAGAATGGCTAATCTAACAGCTACTGATTATGAAAGAACTAGCCCTTACGAAGTTCGCGCAGCTAAACAACGTAAAACTTATAATTTTCCTTTATTACCAACTACCACTATTGGTTCTTTCCCTCAAACTAATGAGGTAAGAAAATATCGCGCTGACTTCAAACGTGGCGATATCAATGAAAATACTTATAATGAATTTATCGCTGCAGAAACTATCTCATGTCTAAAAAGACAAGAAGAAATCGGCATTGATGTATTAGTGCATGGTGAGTTCGAAAGAAATGACATGGTAGAATATTTTGGTGAAAATCTTGATGGTTTTGCTTTCACTAAAAATGGTTGGGTACAAAGCTATGGTTCACGCTGTGTTAAACCACCAATAATTTTTGGTGATGTATCACGTAATGCACCAATGACCGTTGAATGGTCAAAATTTGCTCAAGAAAATACCAATAAAGAAGTAAAAGGTATGCTTACTGGCCCTATTACTATGTTGCAATGGTCATTTGTCAGAGACGACCAACCACGTGAGACTACTTGTAAGCAAATCGCTTTAGCTATCCAAGATGAAGTATTAGATCTAGAAGCTGCAGGCATTCATATAATCCAAATTGATGAGCCAGCAATTCGTGAAGGTTTACCAATTCGTCATGATAAATGGTATGAATATCTAGAATGGGCAGTTGCTTCTTATAAATTGTCACAAAGTAAAGCTCAGGATGCTACGCAAATCCACACTCATATGTGTTATTCTGAATTTAATGATATTATTGATTCAATAGCTGCAATGGATGCAGATGTGCTTTCAATCGAGACTTCACGTTCACAAATGGAATTATTAGATGCATTTGTTGATTTTAAATATCCTAACGAAATTGGACCTGGTGTTTATGATATTCACTCACCAAGAGTACCAGCTAAAAATGAGATGAAAGATCTTATCTTAAAAGCTGTTGAAGTATTGCCAATTGAGCGCATTTGGGTAAATCCAGATTGTGGTTTAAAAACTAGAGGTTGGCCTGAAGTTGAAAGTGCCTTAAAAGAAATGGTAAATGCAACTAAGGAGCTTCGCGATGAATTACAAAGCAAAGCATCAGCATAGCTTTTCCTTTAATATTGATGAGAGTGGCACTACCAGCAGCCTGCTTGGTAGTTCTGCTCTTAGCAGCCAGAATATTGCACAGGCACAGCAAAAATTAGCCAAAGCCTATGCAAAACTCACCCAACAACAAGATAAAATCAAATTATTTTCTATATGCGACTCAGCTGATGAGTTAGTTCTAGCGCAGAAATATGCTGCTGAAATAAAAGAAAATTATGACAAGCTGATTATATTTGGTATGGGTGGCTCCTCTCTTGGCGGCCAAGCTTTATGTGGCACTAAATTTTATCAGCTGGTAAAAAATCAAGAGATTGATTTAGTCTTTATTGATAATATTCACTATCATAATTTTAACATTTTCTTACAAGAGTTAGATTTCAAAAAAACTGCTTTTTTAACTATCTCAAAATCAGGCGGTACATTAGAAACTCTAGCACAAATTACCGTCACGTTGGATTTCTTTAAAAATGAAATTTCCCAATATTCTGCACAAAATTTTTATTTTATTAGTGAACTTAGCACTAACCCTATCTCCAAACTAGCAGAAAAATATCAAGCAACTTTATTACCGCATGATCCTGATATTGGTGGAAGATATTCATGCTTTACAGCTGTTTCTATGTTACCTGCTGCTTTATCTGGTTTTGATTTAAGCTCCTATCAACAAGGTGGCCAAAAAATCGTCAGTGATTTTTTAGATAATGCACATGATTCTTTAGTGTTTTCTGGTGCAACTACTTTACTTGCTGCAATGTTGCAAGGCTATCCTAATCAAGTATTTATTCCTTATTTGCAACGACTCTATCAAATGATTTACTGGTATGCTCAGCTTTTTGCAGAATCATTAGGCAAGGATGGTAAAGGCATGACCCCGATTAAAGCATTAGGTAGTGTTGATCAACATAGCCAATTGCAATTATTTTTAGATGGCCCTAAAGATAAATTTTTTACTTTCATTACACAATCTACCTCTAATTTAGGCAATAAAATTAAGCTTGATACTGCCGAATTTCCTGAGTTAGATTATTTAAATAATAATTGTTTAGGTGATGTAATTAACGCCAATCAAGAAGCAACTATTGCAACTTTAATAGAACAAGGCTGCCCGGTACGCCGTTTTCATTTTCATGAATTTTCTGATCAAGCAGTAGGTGAAATTCTCATGTATTTTATGCTAGAAACTATTCTGCTCGGCTATGCTTTAGAAATTAATCCTTTTGACCAACCTGCTGTCGAGATTGGCAAGCAGAAGGCTCGTAAATTATTAGCTGATACTACTATCTAAAGTAGAGTGGCTAGAGCATAGCTATGCATAGCTGTCCGTTTTATAAATAATACAAATTATTCATTTTTTTCATTTTGTCATAGAGCTAAACTATATCTTCTTACCATTAAATTATTTCACAAAATTATAGCAAGTAACATCAAATAAAATACTATACTATATAAGAAAATCAGAATAAAATTTACTCAGTAGATAAAGAGAATTTATGTTAGAAAATTTACGCGTTACAATTTATTCACCAGCAAAAACTGCAATGCAATCTGGTACGGCTAAAACTAATATTTGGAAAATAAAATTTCCGGCAGATAAAACTAAATATCTTTATAATTTAATGAGCTGGCCAGGCTCTAAAGATACTAAGCAACAGCTTGATCTTGAATTTCCGACAAAAGAACAAGCAATTCATTTTGCCGAAAAAAACAATTGGAAATATCGCGTGCTTAATCCGCAAACTAAAAAAATCCTACCTAAATCTTACGCAAGCAACTTTACTAGCTAAAACACATGGCTAAAAAAACTACCAAGCAGCAAAAAACTAAAAATCCTAATTTTTATTTTATTGCTTTCTTGGCTATGCTAATAGCAAATGCTTTTTTAATTTATCTCCAATTTTTTAACTCACAAACAACAGAAATAAAACAGCAGGCTCAACATAATATAGTAACAAATTCTAAAGCTATTGCAGTACCTTTGGTAAAAAATTCTATAGAAACTAAGCAATTACAAATTCTCACAGATCGGCTAAGTGCAGTTGAAACTAAATTAGCCTCTTTGCAAAATAACCAAAATCTTCCCGAAAATTTACTTATAATTTCTCAATTGGAAAAAATTAAATTACGTGAAATTAACGGCATAGATTATCAAACACAGCTAAATTCCTTAAGCAATCAAACTAC
The DNA here is from genome assembly GCA_963991775.1 of uncultured Rickettsiales bacterium. Lineage (GTDB taxonomy): Bacteria > Pseudomonadota > Alphaproteobacteria > Rickettsiales > JABIRX01 > CAXDRM01. Next base: position 14,962 of record CAXDRM010000001.1, read on the forward strand.
TACAGATAACGAACTTGGCGAGGCATTAAAACTTTTGGCAGCTTTACCTAAAACCAAAAGTAAGGATGACTTACTTAAAGAACTTGCTAAATATGAAGAGCAAATTTTAAGTAAGCCCCTTAAAGAAACTAAAACTCCACACCAAACCTTAAATACATTTAGTAATATTTTTAAAGATTATGTCTCAGTAAGAAAAATAAATAATCTAGCTGCAACTGATCCTCTAAAATTATATATGCTATTACAAGAAAATATTTTTACTGAGAATTATAGTAATGCTCTAAACTATGCTGAACGCTTAAACAAAGATTTTGCTGATTTAGCAGAATTACAAACAGAATTACAAAAAAAAGAAAAATTCCAGATAATATATAATGATATTATCAAGTTAGTTACTAAATAAGATGTTCAAAATCCTCTTAATTATAATCTTAGCCAGCCTAATACTAATTAGTGGAGAAAATTTTTTAAACCAATCTGTAAATTTAGAATTTATCTTCGCAGATTATTTAGTAAGCATTAGCTATAAATTAATTTTTTATGCAGCCTTTATTGTACTCGCTGTAATATTTTTACTATTTTATATTTTTCATCATTTAAGCTTGAATGTTAGACGCTATAATTTTCAAGCAAAACAAAAAAATTCTGCGCTAACTCTTAACCATATCACCAACTATTTAAGTGCTAAACAATTAGGTGATGCTAGCCAAGCTAATAAATCATTAAAAAAATTAGATCAGCTGCTTAAAGATCATCCTTTAAAAAATTTACTTGCCCTACAACAAGAAAATAGTAGCACCAAACAGGTTAGCAAAAATCTCAACAAATTATTAAAAAGCCCTGAAACTAATATTTTTGCTCATCAAGGCTTGGCCGCACTTGCTCATCAAGATAAAAATGAACAGCTAGCCCTATATCATTTAGAAAAAGCTCATAAGCAAGCACCTGATGCTGTAACTTTAATAAAGAAATTAATAGAGCTTTATTACCATAATCAAGAATGGCATAAGCTAGTTAATTTGATCAATAATAGTAGTAAAAAGAAATTAATCTCTGGCGCAGATTATAATGTTGAAAGAGCCCTAGCCTACTTAAATTTAGCCGAAATAGAAGAAGATAAAAAAAGCAAATATCTCAAATTAGCCAAAAATTATGCACCACAAGAAAAAGCCATACAGCTTGCTTATGCTCAGTTGCTGTTTGAGCAAAATAAAAAATCTGCCTTTATACGCTATTTCAAACAAATCTGGCCAGTTAATCAAGATGCCGAATTATTTGCGCTTTATCGTAGCCAAAGCGAAGATTATAAAATAGCTAAAAAATTTAAAAATTTAGAAAAACTCATCGAGTTAAAACCCTCACCCGAGCTACTAGGCTATTATGCTCAGCTTACTCTTGAACATAAAAAACAGCGCAAAAAAGCTAAATATTACTTAACTAAAGAATTGGCTAGTAGCAGCTCTAAAAAACTTTATGAAGTAGCTATAGATTTTTTTGAAAATTATCAAGAATCAGTAGCTGATGAAGAATTTTTAGCCACCTTAAAAAGCAATATAAATAATTATCAAGATTAGCTTTTACCGCCAATCTCAGTTTTAGCAGCTTGTTGTGCAGCTTTAATATCATCAGGCTTAAGGCTTTTTCTTTCAAGTGCAGATATTCTCTGGCTATTTACTTCATTATCAACTGAATTCTTTTCAACTTTCGCTTTAAGCAACTCATTTTCTTGCTGCAAATTAGTAATCTCTTGATTTTGCGCTGTTGTTTGCTCTTTATCAATCAACTTATTTACCTGAGTCTGTGCCGACTCAATAACAAAATTCTTAGAATCTTTGAGTAAATTAGCGTTGATACCATAGGTTTGATAAGCACCGAATAATAAACCTGCTACTAAACCACCACCTAAACCTATGGCTGCACCGGCTGCAATACCTACTGGACCGAAAGCTAAACCAATAAAGATACCAATCAACACACCAGCTATAACTGTACCAAGAGTAATCACACCAAAAGTAAATCTATTAGCATTTTTCTCAGAATTATCACGATCTTTAATTTGGGCTGGAGTATCAAATTCTTCACCTAAATCGATACCTGTTTGTTTTTTAAACTCATTATCATATTCTTTTTTAAGAATATTCGGCGTAAAACGATTAACTAAAAAACGCAGGAATATTGCAGTAAAACTACTGCCACCTTGCAAAGCTGTTGCTGTCGAACCACCTTGCTCTGCCTCAGCCTTTTTAAAAATTACATCTGCTCTATGCTGCTTTATCTGCTCTCTAAAAACTGGATCATCCTTGATGCGTTGCTTAATAGCTGCAATATATTCTGTATTTCTATCTTTCATAAATTATCTCTTAATAATATTTAAGAATTTGAGTTGGCTGTGCCTTCGCGCATCAGAAACATTTATAAATGACCGAGCTGTGATTTATTAAGTTCAAGCGAAGCAGAGTTGACTCTAATTTTTAAATATTCAAAATACTTAACTTCCCTATTTTAACAAAAAAATCAATTTTCTGCAAGAATTTGGCCAGCAAAATGTAATGAACCACAAATTAATAACTTATCTGGCTGCTTTTCTTGAGCTAAATAATTCAAGGCTTCTTGGTAAGTGGCAAAATTTTTATTAATTTTTTGCTGCGCTCTTGCACTTAATTCAGCATATTGTTGCACTTCTTGATTTATTATATCAGCAACAAAATAAAGTTCGATATCAGCTACTGCTATGATCTCAACAAACTCAGCTACAGCCTTGCGTCCTAACATACTAAGCAATACATATTTGATTTGTTTTTTAGCAATAAAATCCATTAGATTCTTAGCTGCTGCAATATTATGCCCACCATCTAACCAAATTTTAGTATCTGGTAAATATTTAAGCTCTACAGGTTGTAAACGCGCTGGCCAATCTAAGTAATCTTTAAAATTATCAGGCACATCCTGTTTTGTAATTGTCTGAAAAATATGTGCTGCCAAGGTAAAATTTTGCTCTTGATGCATACCTAATAAACCAATATCTGCTGCTCTATTAATTTGCTTAGAGAAATCCTCATAAAATTCAGCATGTGGGAAATTTTGGCGGTAATACTCTTCTACTTCTGCTACTTGTTTACCAATAAATAATGCTTCATGTTCTTTGATGATACCAGCCTTTTCACCTGCTATAGTCACTACATCATTACCTAAAAATTCTTGGTGATCTAAAGATATTGGAGTAATTACTGAAGCTAATTTATTTTGAAATACATTGGTCGCATCCAACCTACCACCTAAACCTACCTCTATAATATTAAAATCTGCCGGATATTTTTTAAAAGCATAAAAAGCTAAAGCTGTTGTGGCCTCAAAAAAGGTGATTTGATAGGGTAATTGCTCGGCTATTGCTTGCAATTCAGTAGTTAACTCATCTAGCTGAGCATCACTAATATTTTGACCTGCAAGATAGATTCTTTCATTAAATTCAACCAGATGTGGTGAGCTATAAAAATTTACCCGAGCACCTTTTGCTTCTAAAAAAGCTCGTAAATAAGCAGCTGTTGAACCTTTACCATTAGTACCAGCTATATGAATCACATTAGTTAAAACCTGCTCAGGATTACTTAATTTTTCTAGAAATCCACTGATTCTCTCTAATTTCAAATCAATATCTTGGGCACCAACAAAGCTAGGCCATTTAGGTAATTTCATTAGGCGCTTTGTGCAATATGTTGCTCATTAATATTAACTAAATGAGCCAAGTAGCGTTGTTTAAATTGAGTAATTTGTTCTGGTTTAAAAAATTTCTGACAATAGCTAATACGAATTATCACTTGGCCATCAACAGTTGCAGCTTCAATATTCAGTAAATATGCAGCTTTATTTTGCGGATCAATCAATTGTGCATCTTTATTAAACTCTAGTAATTTTAAAGGAAAATTATCAGGTAATTCTGATTCAACCCGGCTTACATAATTGAAGAAAAATTTTGGCTCTGCAAATTTTAACAAAGCAGGGTTTTGTTGCTTATAACGCTCTACCATATAGCCCAAACCATATAAAGGAACTTCAGTAATATGCTGACCAAGCTGCTTTATAAAATCTGGTTCTGTTGGTTTTAATGCTATTGGGAATACACTATTTAACCAACCAACTGTACGGCTTAAATTAATATCTTCTGCTAGTTTACCACGTGCATGTGAACAAATATTTACAGTAAAACTATCTGTAGCAAAATAATCACGTAAAGCATTCGCAAAACCTGCCAGCAAAATATGCTGTAACTCACTATCATGTTTTTTAGCAATTACTTCACGTAGCTCGATACTCTGCTCTTTAGTCAAAGTTAACTCTATATAATCTTGTGCAGATTCTTCTAACTTTAATGAAGCGAGGCGCTGCCCTATAGCACTACCTGCAGCTAGTTGCTCTTGCCAAAAATCTAATTCTTGCTGCTCTGCTTTATATGCTGCTAGCCAACTCTGATAAGTTCTTAAATCTGTAGTTTTACGTAAGATATTTTGGGGATTACGTCCTTTAACGAGCTCTTTATAACAATCTACTACATCACGCAAAATAATATTGAGTGAATGCATATCGATAGTTAAATGATGTATCAATAAAGCAAATCTAGCTTTATTATCAGCCAATTTAAAATATACTGCTTTAATGAGTGGTGCTTGCTCTAAACTTACAGTTCTTGCTGCTTGATTAAGATAATTATTTTGCACCTGAGTAAGCTGTTCAGCTGCAATATCTGTTAAGTCATATTCTGCTACTTTTAAAGCTAGATTAGCAGGATGATTATCTAGCTGCCATTTACCAGAAATCTCCCTAAAGGATAAACGTAAACTATCATGAAAATTTATTACCTGATTAAGTGCCGCTATTAACTTATTTAATTCTAATTTTTTACTATCAAACTCAACTAAAGCTGCTCTTAACCAATGGTGAGGATTTTGATATGCTTCTGCAAAAAATTTATCTTGTCTTGGATGTAACGGGTAAGTACCGGTAATTAACTCATTATTATCATAAGAAATTTTATAATCCTTTGCATGAGCTAAAATAGCATTAATAGTACGTTGTGCAAAAAGCTCATGCGGCTCTATATAAATCTTTTTTCTTTCTAAAAGAGCCGATAATTCTAGGGTCATTAAAGAATCACCACCTAATTCAAAAAAGCTATTTTCAAGACCTATTAATTTTTTATCAATGCGTAATAATTTAGCGAAGATTTCTTGTACAGCTTTTTGCTGCTTAGTTTTAACGGGTATAATTTTTTGTTGATGAGTAATTTGTGGCTCAGGTAGAGTTTTACGATTTAACTTACCACTTGCTAATTTAGGTAATTCTTGCAGATAAATAATAAAATTTGGCACCATATATTCTGGTAATTTCTCTGCTAAAAACTCTCTTAATTTAATTTCAGCTATTTCTTGAGCAGCAGCATAATATGCGACAATCTGTTTACTCGAATTAATATTTTTAATTAAAACTAATGACTCATCAAGCTCAGGAAATTCTCTTAACACCGCAGCTATTTCATCAAGCTCAATACGATAACCACGTAATTTAATTTGATTATCAGCACGTGAGATATATTCAATTTCACCATTAGCAAGATAACGCACCAAATCCCCAGTACGATAAATTTTACCCTGCCCATAAGGATTTTCTATGAAACGTTCAGCTGTTAAAGCTGCGCGATTTAAATAACCTTCTGCCAAAGCCGCACCACCAATATAAAGCTCACCAATAGTACCTATAGGCTGCAAATTAAGCTGCTCATTTAACACATAAAATTCAGTATTAGTAATTGCTTTACCAATAGTGACCATTTTATCCTGAGCACTGCATTCTTTAGAGCTAGCATAAATTGTTGCTTCTGTTGGACCATAAAGATTAAATAAACGCGCTTGACCAAATTTAAAATAATCCTGTACCAAATTTAAACTTAAAGCCTCACCACATAGTAAAATTTGTTTTAGTGAAGCAAGATCTTGTGGATCATGCAGCGCTTTAAGAATTAAATTAAATGCTGAAGGAACTAAACAGCTTGTTGTAATTTGTTGCTGCTTAATTAAGGAAATTAAATAAGCGGCACTTTTTGATTTTTCACTATCTGCTAAAATTAGACTAGCACCCATAGAAAGTGGCCACCAAATTTCTGCCACTGAAATATCAAAACTATAATTAGTATTTTGTAAAATCTTATCAGCAGTTGAAACCGGAAAATCTTCTTGTAACCAACTTAAGCGTACTGCCAAAGCACGATGAGTTAACATCACACCTTTAGGCTTTCCGGTAGAACCTGAAGTATAAATTAGATAAGCTAAATCATCTAAATTAGCTAATTCTGGATTAGTAGCAGCTTGACCTGCACTATATTCGGTTAATTGCTCAATATATAATTTATCCTGCTTTAGCTCTACAAATTTGCTCTGATAAGTATGGCTAGTAAATAAAAATCTTACCTGAGCATCAGCTAAAATCTCAGCTACTCTTTCAGCAGGTGCAGTAATATCAATCGGCAAATATGTGGCACCAGCTTTTACAATAGCTAGCATTACAGTGATTTGCTCAATTGATCTAGGTAATATTAAAGCTATTTTAGCAGCTGGTTCAAGCTGCTTACTCAGTAAAAAATGCGCTAAATAATTAGCTCGCTCATTAAGTTCTTGATAGGTGATTTGGTTAGAGCCAAATTGTAATGCCAGTGCAGTTGGATATTTTGCTGCAGCTGCTTCAATAAATTCAGGTAGAGTTTTGTGTTGATAAGGGCTCTCTGTTTCATTCCATTCTTTAACTAATAAATTTTCTTCTGACTTATTTACTAAATTATAGCTACTAATTTTTTGCTCAGGATTATCCTCTATTGCTTGTAGCAAATTTTGCATATGCTCAGTCATTTGCTTAACTTGCTGCTCAGAGAAATTATCTAGCAAATATTCAAACCAAAAAGAAATATGTGTTTCACTAATTTCGTAAATAAAAGATAAATCATCATGAATCTCAATCACTTCTGTATCAAGAGAAGTTGAAATAATCCCATCTAAAGTTAGATTTTGTAATCTAGATACAGTTTCAACCATAGATACATTGAACATCTGGCCAGAAAAATCTTTAGCTGTTTGTCTTTTAGCTTTAACAATATCTAATGATGAAAGATTTTGATGCTTTTTATCTGACCTGCGTCTCGCATCAATTCGTGCTACTAATTCAATAAAAGTAGGATCACCAGAAAGATCAATATTAAGCGGAATCACATTTACAAAAAAGCCGAAAGCATTTTTATAACCAACTGGACGGATATTCACCGGATAACCTACCAGCAATTGTTCAGGATTAAAGTAGCGCTTAGCAAAGCTTGCAAATAAAGCAGCAATTACTGAAAAAATTGAGGTTCTATTACTAAAGGCAAGCTTGCGAAAAAATTTACTCGATTCTGGTGAAATCTCAAATTTCTCTCTTTTCGCCAAAAAGCTAGTTCGCTCACATAATTTTTTACCAATATCTAAAACATGTTCTGCTTCAGCTAAATTTTCTTGCCAATATTGTTCATCCGCCTGTTGTTTTTCAGCTGATGATTCAGCTTCACGTTCTACTAAATAAGTTAGCCAATTTTTAGCATCACCCTGCTCCTCTTTAAAAGCAGCAAAACCTTTATTATAAATTTGTGAGATAGATTGCAAAAAATATAGAGCAGAAATACCATCAGAAATAATATGAGGCACCATGCCAATAAAGTAAAATTCTTGCTCTCCTGCTTTTATCAAAGCTGCACTAATTAAAGGAAAAGCTCGCAAATCTATAGCTTTATTACGTTTTTCTTCTAAAAATTCTAAAGCTTTTTTACTAGGATCAACAATATCTTGATTAGTTAAATCAAGATATTCAAGATGATATTTCTCGTCGCTTAAAGCCAAAAACACTTTACCTGCTTCTTCAACAAAATAAGAACGCAACAACTCAAAATGACTTACTACATCTTGTGCAGCCTGACAAAATTTAGCCACATCTAATTGACCTTCTAACTTAATTTTTACACAAGTATTATAAGATGTGCCGTAAGGATCATATTTCCATTCAATCCATAGACCTTCTTGTTCTCTAGTTAGTGGATATAATTTAGTCACTACTAATTTTTAAAATATTTTCTATAGCTGGCTTACCTTGTTTTACAGCATTATAATCATGATACATAAAGCTTAATTGCTTAGCAGAAATGATCAGCTGACAAATATTTTTGGTATGAGTATCAGGTCGTTCCACAAAAGGTCCCCACAGCTCCATATCTTTATATTGTAATTTATGAAATTCAATCATTTTTTGCGCTGAAAAATCAGTTTCTTGGCAAAAATCTTGATATTGTTCTGCTCGCCATTTTAAGACCTCAGTAGCGCGCCAAGATGAAGAGCTTAAAAAGTAATTTTCTTCTTTAGTTAAATCAACAGATTCTAGCTTTTGACCATTCCAATCATAACGCAATTTCTCTGCCGGACTTAATAATAATAAGCTATAAGGACGATATTTATGATAATTAAGCTGCTCTAATGCTGCTTTAGCTTGAGCAAAATTATTATCTGTTAAAATTTGTGGAATTATTGCACCACGCGAACTATCAGCTTGAGGATTATGATCATCATAACGATTAAGCAAAGCTGCAACGACACCATATTGATTTGCCGCTAACCAAGTACCAGCTGATGGATCATCAATGGGCATCAATAAATTATTTTTTAATTGCGGAGGGCTTTCACTACGTGCACGTTTCTCATCACGATTCATGGTAATCACTAAGTTATCCTCAGTGTTATAATAGGTGAGAGTACACATAAATTAAGCTACTAATTTTGCTGCTGTTCATAAATTTGGGTAGCAAAAGCCTTACCAAAATCAGCTGGTAAAACAATCTGCAATTCTAATGCGATAAGCTTAATCAGAGCAAAATGATGCACATTATGGTTAATTTGCTCTAGAAGCTCGCGGGCAAAAGTTGAGCTAACTTCAGTTTGGATATCAGTACTAATTGATTCTTTAACCGTAATTTGCCTAGCTAATTCTTGTGGCGCTAAATCAGCTAAAAAATTAATAAATTCTACTAATTTTTGCTGGGCTAATTCTGGTCTCGTCTCCAGAGCAAGATCACGCTCTCTCGCATCATAATCAAGCAAAACACTTTGTTGCTCATATGCCTTAAAGCATAATTCTGCTCTTTCAATAACATGCCTTAAATGAGCACCTATTGATGAAGAATTTTTATTAGAAAAATTATATTGTGTTTCGCTTAATTCATTAATTAGAGAAAGAGCTTGCTCATAGTTTTTTGCTAAACAAAAACATGCTGAACTTAAAAAATCTACGCTGTTACTTTCGCTAATTCTAACCTTCATTATCTAATGCGGCTTTGGCTGCTGCAAGTCTTGCAATTGGTAAACGATATGGTGAACAAGAAACATAATTCAAACCAAGCTGTTGACAAAATTCAATAGATTTTGGTTCACCACCATGTTCACCACAAATTCCTAATTTTAAACCAGCTTTAGTGCTTCTACCTCTTTCAGCGGCAAGCTGTACTAATTCGCCAACACCATCTTGATCAAGTCTTACAAATGGATCATGCGCAATGATTTTTTTATCAATATATTCCGCAATAAAACCACCTGCATCATCACGTGACATACCAAAAGTAGTTTGGGTTAAATCATTAGTACCAAAACTAAAATATTCTGCCTCTTCTGCAATTTCTGCTGCTCTGAGGGCTGCTCTTGGTAACTCAATCATCGTACCAATTTGATAGTTAAATTCATGTTGATGCTCAGCTGCTACACGCTCAGCAACTTCAATAATAATTGCTTTAAGCATTTTTAACTCTTTTACACCAAAAACTAAAGGCACCATAATTTCTATATTAGGCTTGGTTGGAGCTTTCAATGCCGCTCTAAAAATTGCTTCAGCCTGCATTGCATAAATTTCTGGGAAAGTAATACCTAAACGACAACCACGATGACCTAACATTGGATTAGCTTCATGCAGAGCTTTAATTCTTTCTTTTAATTTAGCAGTAGATATCTGAGCTGCTGTAGCAACTTGCTCTATCTCTGCTTCACTATGTGGTAAAAATTCATGCAAAGGTGGATCAAGTAATCTGATATTTACTGGGCGTTCAGCCATAATAGTAAAAATATCAACAAAATCTTGCTCTTGAATTGGTAGTAATTTTTTAAGCGCCACTTCACGATCTGCTAATGTCTCAGCTAAAATCATTTCACGTACTGTAGTAATACGATCTTCTTCAAAAAACATATGCTCTGTACGGCACAGACCAATACCTTCAGCGCCAAAACGTACTGCAGTTTTACAATCATTTGGTGTTTCTGCATTGGTTCTGATTTGCAATTTACGGTAACTATCAGCCCAACTCATTAATTTAGCAAAATCACCAGATAGATCAGCTTCGATAGTTTTAATACTACCAAGCATCACTTCGCCTGTAGCACCATTAATAGTAAGCTCATCACCTTCTTGTAAAATTGTGCCTAAAATCTCTAGAGTTTTAGCTGCACCATCAATTTTTAAATCACCAGCACCGCTAACACATGGTTTACCCATACCACGCGCTACTACTGCAGCATGTGAAGTCATACCACCACGCGCAGTTAAGATACCTTGTGCCGCATTCATACCGCTAATATCTTCAGGACTAGTTTCAACTCTTACTAAAATTACCTTCTCTTTGCGATTAGCAGCACTAACTGCATCATCTGCTGTAAATACTATTTTACCTACAGCCGCTCCAGGTGAAGCTGGCAAACCTTTAGTAAGAACTTGTTTTGCAGCATTAGGATCTAAAGTTGGGTGCAAGAGCTGATCAATAGCATTAGGATCAATACGCTTAATTGCTTCTTTTTCAGAGATCAAACCTTCAGCAACCATATCAACTGCAATTTTAATACTAGCTTTGGCAGTACGTTTACCATTTCTGGTTTGCAAGATCCATAATTTACCTTTTTCAATAGTAAATTCGATATCTTGCATATCACGATAATGCTTTTCTAATTTTTGATAGATTTTAACTAATTCTTGATAAATATCAGGTAAAACCTCTTCCATAGCAGGCAAATCAGAAGCTTGCTTTTCCTTGGAGGCTATAGTGATCGGACATGGTGTTCTAATACCTGCTACTACATCTTCTCCTTGTGCATTAATCAGATATTCACCATAAAAACTATTTTCGCCATTTGAAGGATCACGTGTAAAAGCTACCCCAGTCGCGCAATCATCACCCATATTACCAAAAACCATGGCTTGGATATTCACTGCTGTACCCCAATCTTCTGAAATATCATTTAATTTACGATAAGTTATTGCTCGTGGAATCATCCAAGAATTAAATACTGCACCTATAGCACCCCAAAGCTGTTCTTTAGGATCTTCAGGAAATGCCTCTCCCGTTACTTCAAGAACCTTCTCTTTAAATTCTGCAACTAATTCTTTAAGATCTTCAGCAGTTAATGCCACATCTTCGTCAACACCACGATCTTGTTTTTTTAGATCGATAAAATGCTCAAACTCATAATGATCAACACCAAGAACCACATCTCCATACATTTGTACAAAGCGACGATATGAATCATAAACAAAACGTGGATTACCTGATTTTTCAGCCAGACTTTCTGCTACTTGATCATTAATACCTAAATTTAAAACCGTATCCATCATACCAGGCATTGAAACCCGAGCTCCAGATCTTACTGAAACCAAAAGAGGATTAGCTGGATCACCAAATTTTTTAGAAATTTTACTCTCTAACTCCGCAATTTTTTGCTCTAGCTGCTCAGCTAAATCACTTGGATAATTTTTACCTTGCTTATAATAATGGGTGCAAACTTCTGTCGTAAGAGTAATACCTGGCGGTACTGGCACACCAATTTTTGACATTTCTGCTAAATTTGCTCCTTTTCCACCAAGCAAATTACGCAAACCAGCATCTCCTTCCGCAGAGCCGTCACCAAAGCTATAAACCCATTTTGTCATGACTTATTTTAATTAGATTTTTCTATTTTACTGAAATTCGCTAGACTATTAACATTTTTACAGAGACTTGCAAGTAATTTTAGGCGATTTTGTTTTAAATTTTCGTCTGATACATTAACCTGCACATTATCAAAAAAACCATGTAACGGTTCAGTAATTTCTTGCAGCTGTTTAAAAGCCTCTGCAAACTCTTGCTGCTTAATCTGTTTAGCTATTTTATGCTTAGCTGATTTGTAAGAATGATATAAAATTTTCTCATCAACCTCTTTAAGCTGTAATAAGTGGGGTTTCTTCACATAATTTTTACCATCCTCTTGCATCGCCTGCCTAGAAATATTATCAGCACGACGAAAAGCACTGACAAATTCTTGACCAGCTGGCCTATTTATAAAATCTTGTAATAACCAAGATTTTTGCTGAATAAGCAATAAATTATCTTCTTTACCTTCATCAAATATCGCACTTACCACATCATGACGTAAACCTTGATCCTTAAGCATAATTTTAAATCTTTCTATTAAGAAATCTAAAATTTGCTTTTCAAAATAAGCTTTCAAATCTTTGTGATTTTGATGCTCAGCACTATATTTCACTTTACCAAGCAAATCATGATTTACCTTTATGGCCTTGCTTAATAAAATGTGCAATTCGATATTTAAATGATTTTGCAGAATAATTCTGATAATAGAAATTGCGGTCCTTCTTAATGCAAAAGGATCTTTCGAACCACTTGGCTTCTCACCAGCAAGAAATAAACTTACCAAAGAATCAATTTTGTCTGCCAAAGCAACCACAATTGATAATGGGTGGCTTGGACAATGATCTTTTAAACCTTGAGGCAAATAATGATCTCTTATTGCTAAAGCTACATCTTCTTTTTGCTGCTCCGCCTTAGCATAATAATAACCAATAATACCTTGCAATTCAGGCAATTCACTAACCATATCAGTAGTTAGATCAGTCTTAGCTAAATGGGCAGCTAATTCAACATCAACTATATTTGATTGCGGCACCCAAACTGCGATAAATTTTGCCAAAATTTTGTTACGCTCAGTTTTTGCTGCTAAATCACCAATATCTTTATGAAAGATAATCTTTCTTAATAAAGCTACACGCTCATTTAATGGCACACTAATATCTTCTTGCCAAAAAAACTCAGCATCAGCAAGACGAGCATTGACTACACGCTGGTTACCAATCATTAAATTAAGCGGATTCTCAACGATATTATTACTTACTAATAAAAAATGCTTAGTAAGCTGCCCCTCTTTATTTCTGGTACAAAAATATTTTTGATGATTTTTAAGCGTAGTGATTAACACCTCTTCAGGCAAAATTAAAAATTCTGGCTTGATTTCTGCTGCAATAATTTCAGGATATTCAACCAAACCTGTTACTTCAGCGAGTAGCTGAGGATCATCTTGCAGCTCTACCTCAAGCTCTTTAGCTTTAGCTGTTAAAGATTCTAATATCCTAGCTTTACGCTCTTGCTGATCCAGAACCACTTTTTTCTTGGCAATTTTGCTTAGATAATCTGCCAAAGAAGTAACTTTAAAGGCTTTATTATCACTTAAAAAACGATGACCAAAGCTTTTATCATTAGCTTTTAAATGACCATAGCTCACTGGCAAAATCTGACCATCAAATAAACATAAAATATTTTTTAAAGGTCTAATCCATTTTATATCATATGTACCCCAACGCATGGTTTTAGGCCAACTATTAGCTAAATCCAGAATAAATTTATTAAGTAAATCTGTTAATATCTTAGTTAAATCAGCCTCAGCAATTTGCGGCTGATACATATAATATTTAACTCCTTTAAGCTCTTCTTGTTCAAGCTGCTTAACATCTTGCAAATTATGCTTTTCTAAAAAGCCCGCTATAGCTTTTTCATGAGCATCTACCTTTGGGCCTTTAATTCTTTCTACGCTCTGCTTAAGCTTGGTAGGTAGATTTTCAATGGTAATAGTTAATCTGCGTGGTGTAATATAAGAGCGGATCTGCACATCCACAAAATTATTGCTTTTAAGTTGCGCTGCGATTTTTTCGCCAGCTAATTTGGCGATATTTTCTTGGATTTTAGCCGGAATTTCTTCTGAAAAAAGCTCTAATATTAAATCAGCCATTTACTATCCCATTTTTTTCATTAAGCAAAATTACCTTAGGCTTATAATGCTGCGCAGCTTCTTCATCAAGCTGACCATAAGCACAGATTATTACTAAGTCACCTTTTTGTACTATTCTTGCTGCTGCACCATTAATAGAAATTTCTTTAGAGCCTGCAGGAGCCGGTATTGCATAAGTAGCAAATCTTGCACCATTAGTGATATTATAAATTTCTACTCTCTCATTATTTAAAATGCCTGAAGCAGCAAGTAAATCCTGATCGATAGATATAGAGCCGTTATAATCAATATCTGTTTGTGTTACAGTAGCGCGATGAATTTTTGCTTTTAATAATGTAAGTATCATGTTCTTCCTATCTTATATTTATATTATTCGACATATGCTCCTGCTACATATAAAGCACAGCATTGCTTAGCAATATTACGTACCCGATTGATATAATTAGCTCTTTCTGCCACTGCAATAACTTTACGAGCTTCTAACAAATTAAGCAGATGACTGGCTTTTAAACATTGCTCATAAGCAGCTAGAGGTAAATTTGCAGCTATTAATTCTAAACTTGTAGTTTCCGCATTATCAAAATCGTTAAATAATTGCTCAATATTAGCATGTTCAAGATTATAGGCTGAAAATTGTTGCTCAACTTCTAAATAAATATCACGGTAAGTTAAACCTGATTTATTCCATTTAAGTGCATAGACATTTTCTTCTTGTTGAAGATACATAGCTAAGCGCTCCAAACCATAAGTTATTTCTCCAGCAATTACGTCAAGCTCTATACCACCTATTTGCTGCATATAGGTAAATTGGGTAACTTCCATACCATCTAACCATACTTCCCAACCAAGACCAGCTGCCCCAATTGATGGATTCTCCCAATCATCTTCTACAAATCTAATATCATGCTGAGCTGTATCAACACCTATGGCCGCCAAACTATCCAAATAAAGCTGCTGAATATTATCTGGTGAAGGTTTTAAAATCACCTGATATTGATGATGAGATTGCAAGCGATTAGGATTTTCACCATATCTGCTATCTTTTGGCCTTCTTGAAGGCTGCACATAACAAATTTGCCACTCAGGCATTTTTAAAGTTTTTAATGCAGTAGCTGGATGCAAAGTACCAGCACCAACTTCAACATCATAAGGTTGCAATAAGGCACAACCATACTCTGTCCAGAAGTGATTTAATTTTTGAATTATGTCTTGGAAATATATTATTGCCATCTAGGTCTCTAATAATCTGGCAATTATTCTAATCTATATACTATGTAATTTCTAGAACTTATTTAAACTGAAAGAGCAGGCGGTTTTGCAACATTTTCTCGTAACTTTGCCACATTTTCTCCTTCTACCACCTCGCTTGCACATAAGTTAGTCTGAGGATATTCCTGCGTCTTACTTACTACAGGATTATTGGTTATTTCTGCTGCTGCCATATCTTTAGAGCTATTAGCTATTGAAGAAAATGTAGAATCATAAGTTACAAAAATTGCAGTAGCAGCTGCAAAAAAACATGGTATAGCCAGCAAAGCAAAACCAGCTTGCAAGCCAAAAACATTAAGCGCAAAAAACAAACCCAAAATAAAACCACCACCAGCAACAACTGGCGCCCAAAATTTGGATGGGGTCTCTGAAAGAAAGTCTGTTACCATTCGCTCAACATATTAAAATTAATCTTTGCTATATTATAGCATAGATATAAAAAACCCGCAATAGCCAAATATTTACTATTACGGGTTTTAAATTAATTTAACTAATGCTTTGCAGCTTAATTCACACTATTACGACGTTCACTACGTCTCTCTGCTACATTTTGTTTACGTTCAGCTCTACGGTCTTGGCGAGTGTCACGGCGTTCAGCACGGTTATCTTGCCTAACATCTCTACGAGCAATACGGTTATCTTGTCGAGTTTGGCGTCTATCTTGACGAGCCTCTCTTCTTTCACCGCGTTTTTCTTGAACATTTGCACGGCGTTCCGTTCTACGCTCCTGACGCTCAGCTCGTTTTTCTTGACGAGTTTCACGTTTTTCTGCACGTTTCTCTAGACGTAACTCACGTTTTTCCAAACGCGCCTCTTTACGTTCAGATTTTTTTGCCTTACGTGCTTCGCGACGTTCTTGCTTAACTTCTTTTATTTCAGCTTTGAGAGCTTGTCTTTTCTCCTTAAGATTCTGAATCTTACCAGAATAATCAGTTTCTGCATAAGCAGCTACTGGTGTTAAAAAAGAAGCACATAAAGCTAGTTTTATTAATTTTTTCATGAGATTCCTCACTTAAAAGATTATCAATATTGGGATCTACCCATATCCCAACTGTAACATAATTAAGGGCGTAACAAAAGCGTTTTATTCTTCACTAACTTCATTATAAAGATCAGCGATTTCTTGCTCAGTTAAAAGATCATCATAAAATCTAAATTCACTAAGACGTAAACGAGCCCCCGCCTGTAAATTAGTACTGGTACCTTGTGCAGCAGAAACCCCAAAAACAACAACATCTGCATCACTTAATTCGTCATCTAAGGTGACTGAAGAAGATTCGGAACCACGCAAAATAGTCATATTAATTAACTGATTATCAATATAAGTTTTTTTAATAGTCTCACTATATAAAATTACTACATGATGCCAATCGCCATCACCCATATCCATGCTAGAAGGAGTAGACATTTGAAATCTTGGTGTACCACTCCAATCACCTGCGGCAGTAATCTTTAACAAGCTGTAATTTTGGGAAGCATTACGAGACATATTGATAACAAATCTACCATCACCAGAACTTTTTGATGTATCTCGAATATGCAAAAGATAACTATTAGTATGCTGCCCTGGTAAGTCATAATCATAATATACCCAAAAAGAAATACTTACTTCAGGGCTTAAAAAAGAAGAAACATGGTTGGAAGCATTCAAAAAACTATTAGACGAATCTGCAGATGTTACACCAGCATTTTGAAAACTGATTGATTCTCTACTTCTACCACTATCATCCGTAAAATTAGATTGTGAAATAGCATAGCCATTATTTACCAAGGTTAAATTATAACCTGATACTAAATCAGTATAGGTATCTGTGGCACTAAATGGATAATAATGCGTTAAATTAGGATCATATTCTGTAGTCTCTTCTATAACAGAACCGCTGGTCCCTTCCCAATTATTATCAGCTTGGTTTAAAGCTACTAATGATTCAGCATTGCTAAACATTTTTTTACTTACCTGAAATGCCCCATAAGCTAAAGCAATAACAACGATTGCTATAGAAATTTCGAGTAAAGTGAAAGCAGAATTTCTTTTCATATTAATTAACTAAAATTGCCCATATCACAACCTAACGAAGAAAAGCAAGAAAACAATTTTTTAAATTTGACATTAAATTTTTTTCCTATTTACTGCCGTGCAACTGCTTGCAGTCATACTATTTCAGTATTTTAGTTTTACCATTTATTAGCCTTATTTGTGGCTTGATAACCCGAATAAATAAGATGGTAATAGAGAAAGATATGGGGAAGAGATTTATTAACTAAAATATTGAGGATACTCATATGGATACTGTTTTCATGGGTCTATACTGTATTGCATTGGCACTTTTAATTTTATAAAAGCCAAGCTTTACTGAGTCTTGCACCACACACATAATTATGGTATAATGTACTGGAATTTAACAGTAGATTTTAGTGCAAGATTTAAATAAAGAAATTAGCATCATCAATCAAAAGCTCTTGCAGCAAAAAAGCCAACTTAAGGGTCAGACTGAGTTTATTGGGCAATATACTGCTAAAATCAAAGAAATTTGCGCTGCTGAATTCAATAATTTAGGACTTAAAGTTGGTCATCTAGATAAAGTAGCCTTACAAAGATTTTATCAAGAATTAGCAATAGATTTAGCACAGGATAAAAAATATCCTAACAAAGCTAAGCTGCAAAATAACCGTGCCGATTACAACTTATTTAAAGAGCTTAAAGGCTTACGCAACAAAGTGTTGCAAGATTGCAGCAACTTTTTTAAAGAATTAGGGCCAGAATTTTCTGAACAAGAAAAAGAATTCAAAGCAGAATTTATCAAATTTTACCGTGAAATAAAAAAAACGAAGATTGATTATCTCAATTATTTAATTAAAGAAGAATTTTTACCTAAAGAAAAACTTACCTTCAATTTAAAAAATCCTGCACCAAATTTTTCTAATATTTTTGGTAATAAGGTTGCACTAACTAGACCTCTTTATGAGTTCATGGAGGATTTCAACCAGAAGAAAAATAAAGATTTCCAAATTTCACGCCTCGCCTTAGGCACAGGCATGGGTAAAAGCTATATCATCGAGCAAATCAAAAAATATGCAAAAAGAAATCAAGATCCAAAAGAGCGCAATATTGCAGTACTTAATTTTGATTTAGAAACAGATTTAACTTCAGCTAAACAACAAGTTGCTGATAAATTAGCTTATCTTAAAAAAGGTGATAATTTAGTAATATTTCTTGATGAAGCACCTGATATGGATAGCGCAGTAAAAGATTTTTTGGATAATCCTTTAGATGAAGAAGCAACAGAGATTACAGATTTACGCTCCATTCTAAAAGAACGTGGCATTAAATATCATATGGTACGTAGCTCAGCTACAGATAATATTGGTAGATTAAACTATATTAGTAATAATCCCAAAAAAACTGGCCAAAAATATGAACAAGAAATTGCCAACTATGCCAGAAGACAAGATGGTTATCGCCATTTAGAGGATATATACACCAAACAAAAATTTAAATATTTAGCTAACCCTTTACCAAATAATAGCACAGCTCTTAGTGAAATGATTAGCTCGAATATTGCAGAAACTTTTAGCTATGACAGCAATAGACGCAGAAAAATAACTTATGTATTACCTGACTTACTTGGTGAAGTTAGTGAAAAATTCTTTAATGAAAATCTAGGACGCATAGCACGTGATTTATCGCCAGTAATTGCACAACCGTTTTATATTATTACTCCGCAATTATTTTCAGATAATCTTGGTAAATTCCAGGCTTTACGAGTCTCAGCAGATGGTACTATACGCCAATGTAGCTTTGCAGAAGCTAAACAAGATAATTTTCCTATCATCTCATTTTTTGATCATAATAATGCTATTGGCGGGGGCTATAAAGAAAGTAATCGTGAAGTAACAGACTATATTTACCATCCTTTTAGCACGTTACATTCTAATGATAATCTGATCCAATATAAGGGTAGAATTCGTGATTTGGATTTTCAGGATAAAAAATTATATTATGGTGAAAGTGATAAAATTCGCTATTATTTTGCCTATCCGCAAAATACACGCGAATTTTTTGGCAATCAGCAGCGCCAAGATTTTATTGATTATGCTGATTATCGCTTACGTTACAGAGAGTTACGTTCTAAATTTAGAGGTTTTTATGATGCTTTAGATATACCTCCTAAACAACAAAAGCTCCTGCTTAAAGAAATTGACGAATATATCGAATATATCTCTACAAAATTAGACAATAAAATTTTGGCAGATCCATTTGCCTTACAAGAGCTAATACAAAATAGCGCTCTCTATAATGAGCTTTTAGCTAAACAAGAACAGCTAGTTAAAACAAGATTTGCCAGTGATCAACAACAGCAACAAAAATATTTAAATAAGGCTGAGTCATATCTCAAAGAATATTTTAAAAATAGCCTGAATATTTTCCAAAAATTAAAATATGGAACTAATACTGATTATAGCCTAAATGAATTACTGTCTGACACTAGACATATGATCAAAAGCGGCTTTAATGAACGTAATCAACTTAATGATGATTTATATTACAGTAATAGAAAACAACTATCTCAGCCTAGCCAATATCGCATTGTTGATCGGGTAGAGTTAAAAAGAGATAATAACAAAACTCCATGGTGGCAAAATAGTCTAATCTATTCAGGAGGCGCCATAGCCTGCGCAGCTGTGGCCTTTAGTGCTGCAATGTTTAGCGCTGTACCATCTATATTAATCTTACCTTTCGCTTTAGCAGGAGCAACTACAGCAACTTTAGCCTTAGGTTTATTTTACTTAGATAGCAGTCACAAAAAAGATCTAGTAAATGAACAAATAGATGAATTAATTTTTGGCAAACCACAACATAGCATGTCAGCCAGCTATCCTGAACCTAGCACAGATCATGTTATTTCTTTAAAAAATACTCAGGAACAAAATCTTAACTCTATATTAACTCCTTAAAGATAGGATTGGTATGACTTTGCACTCTGCATTCGCGTATCATTCCAAAGTCTATAGATAAACTTAAATCTCTTGGATGAAAGACTAGAAGAAGAGTATTATGAGGAGCGGATCGTACCTAAAAATAGTTGAGAACCGTAGTAATGCTTTCGACGATGCTCTGCTAGATTTAAGTTTAGCATAGACTTTTAAATCGTAACTCCTTGAGCTTTAAGATCCTCAAGATTCTTAAAATAAATTTGTGAAATATAACGGCGGCCTTTAGCCCCTCTTTTTAGCTGAATAACTATTTCAACCACATTTTTGATATAGGCTGCAACTTGATCAGGTGGCAAACCAAGACCTGCCTGCATTACCATCATTTTTAATTGCTCTAAAGCCATATCGGGAGTATCAGCGTGCAATGTAGAAATTGAACCAGGGTGACCAGTATTAATAGCACGCAAAAAACTAAATGCCTCTGTACCTCGCAACTCACCCACAATGATACGATCTGGTCTTAATCTTAAACATGCTTCAATCAAATCTTGTGTAGTGACATTAGCACGACCTTGTCCACCTTTGGATGCTAAAAGATGCACTCGATTTGGATGTGAACTTAGATCAACCTCTCGAGCATCTTCTACTGTAATCAATCTTTCATCTTTAGGTATTGAACGCAAAGCTGCGTTAGTAAAAGTAGTTTTACCAGTTGAAGTACCACCACTAATAATGATGTTTTTCTTATATTTAATAGCATGTTCCAAGAAGCTTTTAGTATCTTTCTTTTTAAGAAAACGAGCTAATTCTATATCTTTTTCATCAACCTCTTCCTCATAAGTAGTACTATCAAAAGCACCCATTTTTTCATAATCATCTAAAGTCCATTTCAAGGTAGATTGCTTTCTAATTGAAAAAATGATGGTACCTGGCTCACAAGCTGGTGGGAAGACAATTTGTACACGATAACCAGCTGGCAAAGTAGCAGATAAAAGTGGGGCTTCTTCACTGATACGTTGTTCTGTGGATTGCGCAATTAATCTACTTAATGATTTTAAATGATTTAAATTAAATTCTGGAATCTCAACCCGCTCTAAATCACCCATTTTCTCAACCCAAGCCTCACCTGGTCTATTAATTGAAACCTCATTCACGCCATCTTGATCAAAAACTTTTTTAAGTGGCAGTAGGTAAGTATCTAAAGCAGTAAAACTCATTTTATAAACAGCAACTCATTTTGGTTATCAGAAAATACATTATCTGGGAAAACTAAATCTCGATTAACGAAGACTTTGATTCTAGTACCATGCGGTATAGTAATAGTTGGCGCAGTATTTAAAATACCATCTAACACTGTTTCCGCTGTATCACTAATATCAGAAATTATGGTCTGGCCGGCAATATCAGATACAGATACTGTGGTAGTTTCATCACCGCTTGAATCTGTTTCTGTAGTTTGGCCATTAGTACTAGATATTTCTTCAACCGCTAAAGCTGTACCAACTGTAAGTAAGCTTAATAAAATCGAATTGTTGAATAATTCTAAATATTTATTATCTACACTACCTCCTACACCAGATCTACCAAATTGATCTGTTGCTGGTGAACCAATTTGAATATCTATCGCATCAGGTCTGATTAAACGATTCCAAGTAATTAATACTCTTGTTTGACCACGCTGCACACCATTATCATATGAACCAATGAGTCGAGAACCTCTAGGCACCAAAATCTGTCTGCCAAAATCTGCAAATATATCACGAGATACAATAGCTCTTACTTTTCCTTCTAAATCGGTATTTACTGCTGTTTCAAGCACAGCATCTATTAATTTACCTTCCGCTATGGTTCTCTCAGGAAACTCAATGCGTGTTGCTTGCGCCTGTTCAGCTTCAGAAACAGCTATTGGAGTAAGAGCCTCTCCAGAAAGTGTGGTACTATCACCAGTAAAACCATTTTTTAACATAATTGAAGGCACTTCTTCAGGAACTGATTGAGTTGTGACTTCCGGTGTAGCAAGTATATCACTATTTAAATTATCACCTACTTCACCCTGTATAACCTCATCAGGAAATAGTACATTTTGGTCATCTCCAGACTGATTAAGCTGATTTAATTCACTAAAAATATCATCCTCTGCAAATTCTGGACTAATATCAAAATCACTAGCAGAAGGAACCTCTTCTAGCGATAGGGTTGGCAATTCTGGTACTTCGAGCTCTACCATCTCAACTACAGGATTTTCTTGCGGAGAAACTTCATCTATTAATGGCTTTACTTCATCTTCAGGAAAAGGCTCAACATTATATACTGGCGCTTGTTCATCATTTCTAGCTTCGTCAAATACTTTTACCTCATTAGCTTCTTCCACACTTTCTTCCTCTCCTGAACCTAACATCACATATAAAACTACTGCAGCAAAAACTATCAGGATAATTATACCCATAATTTTGCTAGAATTAGTAGCAGCAACCGCGGTACTTTGGTCTTCTATATCAGCATCATAAGACTCATCACCATAATCGGCAAAATCTTGTTCTTGCTCTTGGGCTTGCGCTGGTAAGTTATTCTGATCATCCATTTGGATTATTTGTGAAATTTAATTTTTTTTCATTAAAAACACAGACTACATCTCTGTTATTACGTAGGCTAAATTGCCAAGCAGTATTACGCACTTTTACCAAACCATTTTCTACGCTATATGTCGCAGCTGTTTCACTACCATCACGATTCACATAAAAAATATCTGGTAATAAATTATCAGCAAATTCAAAGTAAGTATTAATACCATCATCATAGATTTTTACCGGAGAAATCTCAGTATTAGTGCCCACCACACTGTAATTATAATTATAGGATAATTCTGGGTTAATCTTATTTTCTGCCTGATTAGCAATATTACCTAGAAAAGCATCATTTTCTTGCAAACTTACCTCCTCTTCAGCAGGAACCTGCGGAGCTGGTGGTATTGGTGGAACCGGATTTTGTACAGGAGCTACAGGTGGAGTTTGCGGTATAGATTGTAAGTTATTTTGCTCTACCGGCAATAAATTATATTGCTCTAAAGGCTTTTTGATTTTTACCGTTTGCATAAAATCATAAGTTGTTTCAGGGTAGAAAAACTTAGCTACCAATACCAGCTCAGCATCTATTTGATCAAGAGGCAAATCACTAGAAATAATTTCAAAGTGATATGGTCTTTGCTCAGTAATAACGGTTAAATTAGTTTGCACTGATTTTTGTTTTGGCCTAATAAATAAACGATTATCTACCTGGGTCATATCCCAACCATAACTATCTCCTAAGGTAATTACTTTTAGCTCTTCTGTCTCAGGGAATTCGATATATGATTGATAATTATGGTGAAATTTTAGATTAAAAACCTCGGTCGGGCTATAAATCAAAGTTTTGATACGCGCATCCGTAGTAATTGGCACATAAGCTAGTGCCGAGGCACAGGTTAAAAAATAGCATAAAAATAATATTAATTTCTTCATCTATCAGCTACAAAATCTTCATTCACACGATATTCAACCACTCTAAAACCCAAAGGATTAATTAATCTTTCTTCCAAAGAAATGTTCAAATTAGCAAACTGATATTGCATATATATAATTTTATGCTCTTCCTTAACTATAGAATTACCACGTAAATGCTTGACTAAAATTCTGATTTGTTTGGCGCCATCAATATCTTGCATTGATTTAATCTTAACTTCTAATCTGATTCTTCTTTCATAAAGATTAACTGGGCTGTTTTCATTTCTGGTAGATACTAAATTTCTAAAGTTACGATAAATTACCGCATTAGAGAATAATCTTACTACCTTGTGATAATCATAACTATAAGTACGATAATCATAACCTTCTCTGGCACGCACATAAGTATAAATAAAATATTGTTGAATTACCTCATCAGCAGTAAATTCTTTGATTGAAACTTGATCTACCACAGTTGGTATACCGGTTTTTTCTTCTATCTCAACAATGAAAGGCTCAATTGATTTATTTTGGCTAATCTGATTTATATAAAGCATCCCTCCAAAAATGGCTAAGGTAGCTGCTACAACTAATAAAAATAAAAAATTTCTTTGAATGACAACGATAGTATATCTATCTTGATACCAGTTACGTTTTTCAATAGTTTTTTTAGCTTTTTTTTGCGCTTTATTATCAGCCATTTTACTAGCTGATAATTGCTTTTTATTTTGAACCAATGCTTGAGATTCAGCTACTTGCTTTTCCTGATTTTTCTTCTTGAACATTACAGCAATATTTTACCTTTTTTTAGCATAAGTGGGCCTAATGTAAAGTGGTTTGAATCTATACAAATTTGGCAAATTAGGCAATTTAAAAATATTTGCAAATTTCAAAGATTTATGACTCGTCAGCTGATAATCATTTGTAAAACCCAAAGGAAAATCACTAACTATAAAACTTTTCTTAGACAGCTCTGCCTGCAACATATCATGCGCAATAATTTTAGGCTCAGCAGCCAGGGTCAAATTATGATTGAGTTTTTGGTAATATGCTTCTTGTTTATTTTTTCCACAATTTATCAAAAGCTCTATTTGAGGATATTTTGCTATTTCAGACAAAAAATTACTCAGATAATAATGAAAATTACTAAGCGGTACCACCTTAATATCAGAGCTATGCAATAGACCTTTTAAAAATGCTAGCCCAACTCTAATGCCAGTAAAACTGCCAGGGCCAATTAAAATTATTACTTCGCTAATTTCTGAAAACTTAATATTTTGCTCATCAAGAAACCCCTCTAAAAGCTCGGCTATATCTTCTGCTTGGTGACCTTCATGAGTAGAAATTTTTTCTAAAATTTGTTCATCTCTAGCAAGAGCAATTTGTATAATTCCTACAGTAGTATCGATAGCAAGCTTCATGGTTTCTTAAAATTGAGTGGTGGTCAGGGGCGGAATCGAACCGCCGACACAAGGATTTTCAGTCCTTTGCTCTACCGACTGAGCTACCTAACCACAATAAGCATGTTCTACATGCTATTTGCATTACTAAAAATTTTTAGAAATTGCAAAAGAGGTTTAGAGAGGGCTTTATAACTGAAAATCTGATCTTATGTCAATATTATAATTCAATCGGGCGAATAAAATGACAAGTATAACCACGTGGATTTTTTTGCAAGTAATCCTGATGATAATCTTCTGCAGCGTAAAATTCTCCGGCAGGAGTTATTTCAGTGACCACTTTACCTTTATAAAAACCTGCTTCATTTGCTAAATTTTTAACTTGTTCAGCTGTTTTCTTCTGCTGCTCATTCTGATAAAAAATTGCAGATCTATATTGCACACCAATATCATTACCTTGCTGATTTAAAGTAGTAGGATCATGAATCTTAAAAAAGAATTTTACTATATCAGCATAAGAAATTTTTTGTGGATCAAAAACTACTTTCAAAGTTTCAGCATGACCGCCAATACCTTTACTTACTAATTCATAAGCAGGATCATTCAAAGTACCACCACTATATCCAACTTCCGTATTAATGACTCCAGGTAATTTACGAAATAATTCTTCCATACCCCAAAAGCAACCACCTGCTAATAAAGCTACTTCACTTTTTTCTATATTTGCCTCAGCCTCTAAAACCTCTTCACCAAATAAAGCTAAATATTCAGCATAACCTTCTTTAGCTAAATCATCCTTATGAATAAAACGCAATGAAGCAGAATTAATACAGTAACGCATACCACCCTTATCTCGTGGCCCATCGTTAAACACATGACCTAAATGAGCATCAGATTTACTTGCTTTAACTTCGATTCTACTCATACCATGACTATAATCTTGATGCTCTGAGACAATTTCTTGATTAATAGGCTTAGTAAAACTTGGCCAACCCGTACCTGAATCAAATTTATCTAGCGAAGAAAATAATGGCTCACCTGTGGTTACATCAACATAAATACCAGGCTCTTTATTATCCCAATATTTATTATTAAAAGCAGGCTCAGTGCCACTATGTTGCGTAACATATTCTTGAATATCAGTTAGATTTTTAAGATTTTTTTTATATTTAGTTTCTGCCATAGCATTAGGAATAATTAAAATAATAAATAATAAGATTTTTAGCATAAGTGACTTTCAATTTTATTAACATTATGCCTTTTTTTGCAGTACAGAACAAGTTACAAATTTGTAAAGCACAAGAAAGTTTGATCCGCACCTTATATAGCACGGTTAAAACCTCTATAAATATTTTAAAATTATTTTGCTAAAGAATTAAGCAAGATAAATTATTGCTCTATCTCTAGAGATATATCCTCTTCTATTACTACATCATCTACTAGTGGAGCTTCCTCTGCTATCTCTGACTGAGCTTCGTCAGCTACTTTGGCCGCTTCAGCAGCAGCTTCTGCTTCTGCGTTGAATTTATTATATGTAGTAATTAATTTTTTACGTTTTTTACTGTAATATTTATAATCTTCATTTTCGGGATCAGCAGCCACAGCTTCTAAAAACAATTTAGCACAAGCATCATCAGCTACTGACTGACAATTTGCCTCGCTATAGTTTTTGATAATTTCTAAAAGTCTTTCATCATTAGCTTCAGGAGAGTCAACAAAATTTGCCTGAGCACCAAAAGATAATATACAAAGTAAAGCAGCTAGTTTTTTCATATTAATAGTCATAAGTCATCGCTAAAATAATAAGTACTGTAGGTAAAAACAAAATAGCTAGTTCCATAATCAAGGCCATAAAATTTCCAGGAAAACAATAAACAAAGCATTTTTGTAAAGCAATGATTTTATTGCTTATAGTTTTTTTCTAATGCCTGTAAACCGTAAATACCCTCTCCTTTAAGCCATTCTAAAAACGCTCCTCCTCCTGTAGATAAATAAGTAAAGCTTTGTTTTAAACCAGAAGCCTTAAGAGCTGCTACCACATCTCCACCTCCAGCTATTGAGATTAATTTTCCTTGCGTAGTTAAGCTAGCTACTGTTCTTGCCAAATCCTCTGTCGCTATATTAAATGGACGATATTCAAACGCGCCTAATGGACCATTCCACATAATAGTTTTACATTCTTGTAAAATTTGCGCCAAATTTATGCAACTGTCCGGACCAAGATCTAAAATCATTTTTTCAGCAGGAACTTTATCAACTGAAACAATCTCGCAATCATCGGGATTTTCTAACTTACTTGCAACTACTACATCAGTTGGCAAAATGATCTGACAATTATGCTCTTTAGCTTTGGCTATAATTTCTGTTGCACTATTTAGCAAATCCTCTTCACATAAAGACTTACCTACAGCATAGCCTTTAGCTTTTAAAAAAGTATTAGCCATACCGCCACCAATAATTAAAAAATCAGTTTTAGTAACTAAACTTGCTAAAACATCTAATTTAGTAGAAACTTTAGAACCACCAACTAAAGCGGCAAATGGTTGTTTAGGTGCTGCTAAAATAGCTGAAATGGTTTTAATTTCTTGGGCAAAAAGCAAACCAGCAGCTGCTGGCAACATACCAGCCAGACCAGTGATTGAAGCATGATCTCGATGTGAACAAGAAAAAGTATCATTAACAAAAATATCACCTAATTTTGCCAAACCTTTGACAAATTCTGCATCATTCTTTTTTTCTCCAGGATAAAAACGTAAATTCTCTAAGAGTAGTACTTCTCCCTCTGCCAAATTAGCAACAGCTTTTTCTGCTTCACCACCAATACAATCAACTGCAAACTTAACCTGCAATCCATCTAAAAAGTCATTAATCGTATCAACTAATGGCGCTAGAGATAATTCAATATCAAATTTGCCTTTAGGGCGACCAAAATGCGAAATCAAAATTACTTTAGCTTGTTGTTCAACCAAATATTTTATCGTAGGAATTACTCGCTCTATGCGGGCAGCATCAACTATCTTTCCATGCAACATCGGCACATTCAAATCAACACGCACCAATATTCTTTTACCTTTTACGTCAAAATCTTGTATCTGGTTAATATCCTTCATGGAACTTAGCAATTAAGCTGAGATTTTATGCAGATTTTTACTGCATCTAAATGCTGGTAATGATTTACCTGGAACTTTGTGTAATTGCTCGGTATGTGGATTAAAAATCTCTCTTTCATTTAATCTTTTTAATTTAAAAACTCCGAAATTTCTAATTTCGATTCTTTCATCATTTTTTAAAGATTTTGCGATAGTTTGAAAGAATTTATCTACAACTAACTCAACATATTTCTCATCTAAAGAGACATATTTTTCTTTTAATTTTTTGATTAAAATTTTTCTTTCCATCTAAAACACCGCCAGTAATTGCATCATACCACTCATCTTAGAAATAAAATTTAGATTTAGCAATTTCTTTATTTTATTTTGTGGTGGCTCTAAAGAAAGTTGTTTAATTTGAGTAACTAACACATTATTTTGCTGCAACCAGCTAAGCGCTGTATCACTATCACCTAAAGCATCTATTAAGTTTAACTCCTTAGCTTTTTTACCAATAAAAACCTTACCAGAAGATATTTCAGCTAATTGCTGATCATTTAATTTAGTACGACGCTCTGCTACAATAGCAAGAAATACTTCTTGTGATTGATCGATCAAATCTTGCAAATACGCCTTAGTATCAGCATCAGATTTTTCTGCAGGATGCGGAGCTGCTTTATATTTATCAGATTTAATAATTAAAGGGCTAATCCCAATTTTTTGAGCTAATTCAGTAAGATCAAAACTTTGCAATAAAACACCAACTGAACCTGTTAAACTACCATTACTTGCTACAATATAATCCGAACCAAGAGCAGCCATATAAGCAGCGCTAGTTGCTTGATCACCAAGTACCGCAACTACAGGTTTAACCTGAGAAATTTGTAAAAACTTTTGGTAAAGCCTTTCACCTCCAACGAAAGTACCACCTGGGCTGTTAATATTAACAATTACCGCCTGAATTTCGTCATTATCAACTATAGCATCAAGAACTTTATTACGCGCAGGATCATCAGCAATAAAGCCGGCTAGCTCTATCTCGGCAATATAACCTTCTCTAAAAATTTGCTTTTCGCCTTCGGGGAGTTGTAGCAATAAAAGTAAAGCTAAGATTAATGCGATAAAACGCCATTTACTTAGCTTTTTCATAAAAACTTTGCGCTCAATCAGAGCCGATACTGCTTTACTAACCATTTGTGATAAATTTAAAACCTACAATATTAGGCTTTATTTTTATCATCACTAACAGTTTCGTCAAGAGCACTTCCTAAAATATCTCCTAAACTTGCACCACTAGTTACAGAACCATATTCTTTAATAGCGTCTTTTTCTTCTTGAATTTCTAATGCTTTGATAGAAAGAATAATCTTGCGCTGCTCTTTATCTAGCTTGATAACTTTAGCATCAATTTTCTCACCAACTGCAAAACGATCAATTCTTTGGTCAGCTTTATCTTTTGCTAAATCTTGTTTCTTAATAAAGACTTGTACATCTGTATCACTAACATTAACACTGATACCATCATTTTTAAGATCAGCAACTACACAAGTAACTAGATCATCTTTATTTAAAGTTTCAGTTAAGTCACCAAAAGGATCTTTAGTAAGCTGTTTTAAACCTAAGCTTAAACGCTCTTTTGCTGGATCCAACTCTAAGATTTTAACTGATAATTCATCACCAACTTGATATTTTTTAGCTTCTTGTTTTGCATCACCAGACCAAGATAAATCTGAAAAATGCAACAAACCGTCTATATCAACAGCAACTTCAAGATAAAAACCAAAATCAGTTGCAGCTTTGATTGACGCTTTAATTTCATCACCCACCTTGTGAGTTTGAATTAATGCATCCCAAGGGTTAGCATTACAACGTTTCATACTTAGAGAGATACGATGCTTATCACGATCAATTTCTAAAATAACTACCTCTACTTCTTCACCAGATTTTAAATCTTTGATTGGATCAGAAATAGATTTTGTCCAAGTAATCTCAGAAACGTGAACCAGACCTTCAATACCTTTCTTAAGCTCGACAAACACACCATAATCAGTGATATTGGTAATTTTACCTTTAAGTTTTTTACCTTCATCAAGACTTTTTGAAATATCAACCCATGGATCATTTTCTAATTGCTTAATTCCTAATGATACTTGTCTTTTTTCTGCATCATATTTGATGATTTTAACTTTAATTTTTTGACCTAAAGATAATACTTCAGATGGATGCGTAATACGTGACCAAGAAATATCAGCAATATGCACTAAACCATCGATAGCTCCTAAATCTATAAAAGCACCATAATTTGTGATATTTTTGACAATTCCTTCTAATTCTTGACCTTCTTCGATTTTATCAAGAACTTTATCCACAGTTTTTCTGTGGCTATCTTCTAGGATAGCACGTCTTGATACTACTACGTTACCACGTAACTCATCCATTTTAAGAACTTTAAATTGCTCTAAATGACCAGTCAAAGCTGAAAGATCTTTAATTGGACGTACATCAACCTGACTACCTGGCAAGAAAGCAATTAAATTATTAATTTGCACAGTAAAACCACCTTTAACTCGGCCAGTAATTTCACCTTCAACTACTTCATCAGCTTCATATTTAGCTTTAATCTCTTCCCAAGATTTTTCTTGTAAGACTCTTTGTCTACTTAATTTTAGACTACCATCTGAACCTTCATATGATTCAAGAAATACTTCTATTTTATCACCAGTATTATAGCTTTTTTGCTCTTCTTGACTAAGCTCTTTAAGATCAACAAACCCTTCTGATTTTAAACCAACATCAATGATCAAATGAGTTCCTGTTACTTCGGTAATAATACCTTCAACTACGGAAGCTTCTCTTGATTGTGTATCGAATGATTGTTTTAATAATGAAGAAAAATCATTGTCTGGTGTATCAGCAATGGTGATTTGTTGTAACTCAGCCATTTAAAAAATTTAGTTAGGTTAATAAAAGGGTTATACTTTTATACCTTTTGACTAGTAATGTCAAACTTATAGGGCTTTTAGCTACTCTTCATTAATTTTAGTAACTATAGTAGCAATCAAATCATTCAAATCTTCTTGGCCGCTATTATCAATAATCTCAGCTCCTTCAGGTACTATCAAAGGGGCCACTTTGCGACTTTTATCAGCCTCATCACGTGCAGCTAAATCAGTGGCAATTTGCTCTGCCGAAATATTATGCTCTAAATAATAGCTTTTATTTTGCACAAAACGTCGTTCAGCTCGTACTTGCAAAGCAGCATCAACATAATATTTATGTTCAGCTTGCGGGTAAATCACACTACCTGTATCTCGTCCATCTAAAACTACATTATGATGCTTAGCTATAAAACCATGTTGGTAGCTTAACAAAGCTTTTCTTACTTCTGGTAAAGCAGCTATTTTAGCAGCAAAATTACCCACATCATCATTAAGCAATTTATCCAATGATAAAATCTCTGGGCTAATTTGTTCAGTTAATTGCGTTAATTGATTTGTAAAATTATCTTGCTGCTCACTAGTAATAATTAAATAAGCCAAAGCGCGATATAATTTTCCAGTATCAAGATATTTGTAACCTAAATTATTAGCAACAGCCCGTGCAATAGTACCTTTACCTGAACCTGCGGTACCATCAACTGTAACTACATTATAAAATTGATTTTGCTCTAAAGACAAACCTAGTTTGGCAAAACAGCCAAAAAACTCAGGAAAACTAGTGGCTATCATTGCTGTATCATCTATCTCTAAGCCTTCTTCTAAAACCATACCTAAAACAATGAAAGACATTGCAATACGATGATCATCATAAGTTTTGATAATCTCACTTGCTGCAATTTTACTAGTTGCTTCAGGATCAATTTCTAACCAATCCGCTCCTGAAGTAACTGCTACACCACAATTTAACAGATTTTCTTCAATAGCAGCTAAACGATTACTTTCTTTAACCTTTAATTCTTTTAAACCATTCATCCGAGTTTTACCTTTAGCAAAGCAAGATAATACAGCCAAAATAGGATATTCATCTATCATAGCTGGTGCTAACTCAGCAGGAATATTAAACCCGGTTAATTGTGAATATTTTACATAAAGATCAGCAACCTGCTCACCCGAAACTTCACGCTGATTTTTAAATTCTAATTGCGCACCCATTTTGAGCAATACTTCGTAAAATCCTATACGCAATTTATTAACTAAAACATTCGTAATAGTTATTTCAGAACCTGGAATTAAAAGAGCTGCTGCCGCAATAAAAGCAGCAGAAGATGGATCACCCGAAATTGTAATATCTTTTGCTGGCAGATCTTCTATAGCATTAATTTTTATAGTTTTTTTCTGCTCAGCAAATTCTTCTTTCAAATCAAAACCTAAATATTTAAGCATGATCTCAGTATGATCTCTGGTTAGTTCAATTTCGGTGATTTGTGATTCACCATGCGCATTTAACGCAGCAAAAATCAAAGCCGATTTAACTTGCGCTGATGGTACATTCACTAGATGCTCAATCGCCACAGCCTCATCATTACCAATTAAAGTCACTGGCAAGAAATTTTCTTCACGCGCAATAAAATTAGCACCATATTTTTTGAGAGGATCCATCACACGAGACATAGGACGCGAACTTAAACTTTGGTCACCAGTAAAAATGGCTTTTACTTTTTGCGTAGAGAGTAAACCCATTAATAATCTTGAACCTGTACCTGAATTACCTAGATCCAATACAGCTTCTGGATTCATTAAACTACCTAAACCACAACCTGAAACCACATAATCTAAGCCTTGTTTTTCAATTAGCACCCCTAAATTTTTTAAAGCGTTAGCTGTAGAGAGAACATCTCCTGATTCTAACAGGCCAGAAATTTTAACCTCACCCACCAACTGTGAAGCTATCATCAAAGCGCGTTGTGAACATGATTTATCCCCGGGAACGCTTAACTCACCTTGCAAAGCTATATCTTGTTTTTTAACAAAAAAATGAGTCATAACGGCAAAATCGAAATTTTAGAGTTAACAGAGACTAGTAAACCAACCTAAAAATACACGTAAAAATTGAATTGTGCCTTTTGTTTTTTAGTTGCTATATGGGTTTATAAACCCTAGAATATACGCAACTTTAAGGAGGAAGCACATCTCGAATAATGATAATAAGGAGATTAAAATTAATAGCACTATTTTTTTTGAGTAGTTGTGCTTGGTCACTACCTGCCGATATATATACCTACCCGATACCTTCATATAATAACTATTATTCGCCGCCACCGCCAGCATATTATCAAAACGAACAACAGCCAGCTGGACGACCACCTGCTGGATCTAATAATAATCAAAACCCACGAAATCCAACTGGCAATCGTGATTACGATAATTACTATCGTCCACCACAACAAAATCGCTTACCGCAACAAAATTATTATCCTAATAACAATCCTAATTATTACAATAATCCTAATCCAAATAGCTATTATAACAATAATTACGGCTATCCTCCACAAGATAACGACTCTAACTATTATTATAATAACAATAATGATAGTGACCCTGATAACAGATATATAATAAATGATTATGATATCGGCCGCTAAAAAAAATATTTGGGTGCTAGATGATGGCAGACCAGGCAATACTAACCAAGCTAAAGCAATTGCACATTATTTGGGAGATAACAGCAATATTCAATATATACCGCTACATTTTAGCAGGTTAATTTCCTTACCTAATTTACTTAGTAAAGTGTTCAAAGCTGCAACAAATCTAAAAGAGCATATTGATAGCCAGCCTAAACCAGATCTGGTTATTTCTTCAGGTAGAAGATCTGCCTTAGCTGCGTTACAACTTAAAAAGATTTTTCCTTCAGTAAAAATTGTACAAAATTTAAGACCCAATTTACCAGCTAAGAATTTCGATTTTATCGTCACACCTGTGCATGATAATTATCAATATGCTGATTATCAGACCATAATTTCACCTAATATCGTGAATGGTAAGCAAATGGATAAAGCACGAAATCAATTCCCAGAATTTCAGATTACAGAAAAAATCTTCTTTATAGCTTTAGGTGGGGACACTAAAAATAACATTGTTTCAGGCAGCACCTTACGCAAATTTTGTGACAATGTTGAAAATATTGCCAAAAATGACAATATTAAAATATATATTTGTACTAGTAGAAGAACTAATCGTAAATATCACGAAATATTGCGTGAACGTCTGAGCAGCATTGCCAAAATTTATTTTTGGGAAAACACTATCAAGCACAACCCATATCTAGCTTTACTGAGCTATGCTAATTATTTAGCAGTAACCCAAGATTCTATCTCAATGATTGGTGAATGTTTAGCGACAGGTAAACCAACCTATGTATTTTCTGAAGGATTTGGCGATAGTAAACATCAAGAATTTTGCACCAATTTAACGGAACAAAAATTAATCAGAGATATGCAAGATCTTAATCATAAACCACCAGCAAATTGGAAATATTCAGCAGTAAATGAAGCACAAAACTGTGCTAAACTGATTGTTAAGAAATTTGCTTTATAAACTTAACCTTGCCCTTCGGCCAGTTCTTCGCTTAAGCTCGAACGCTCAGGGACCGGTTAATAAAAAGAAAAAGGAAATATATTAAGCAACTTTGAGCAAAGCATGGCGCTTCTTACCTGCCGAGACCTTAAGCTGAGTAGCACCTGCAAAATCTTTTACCGTTACTAAATAAAGCGGATCTTTAATTTGCTGCTCACCCAACTTGCCACCACCTCCAAGAATTATCCTCTTTGCTTCACCGCGTGAAGCCACGATACCTGTATTGGCAATTAAAGCACTAAAAGCTATACCTGATTCTAATTCAGCTTGACTTAGTTCTAACACTGGCAAATCATCTCCAATTGCAGATTCCTTAAAAACTTGACTAGCAGTTTGCTGAGCTTTTTGCGCTGCTTGTTCACCATGACAAATTTTTGTTGCTTCAAAGGCTAGAATTTCTTTAGCTTTATTAATTTCTTGGCCCTCTAATTTAGCCAGATCAGCTATTTGAGCTTCAGCCAACTCAGTAAAATAATTTAAAAATGCTACTACCTTATCATCGGTAATATTTCTAAAAAATTGATAATAATCATAAGCAGAAAATAGCTCAGTATCTAACCATACTGCCCCTTGCTCAGTTTTACCCATTTTTTTACCATCACTAGTGGTAAGCAATGGGGTAGTTAAACCATAAACTTCACCTAAATCAGGATTGACCTTACGATTTAACTCAACACCATTAACGATGTTACCCCATTGGTCAGAACCACCAATTTGCAAATAACAATTATGATTTTTACGCAGCTGGGTAAAATCATAAGCTTGTAAAATCATATAATTAAATTCTAAAAAGCTCAGATTTTGTTCACGCTCTAAACGTTGCTTCACCGACTCATAACGTAGCATTTGGTTAACTGAAAATTTACTACCAATCTCGCGCAAAAAATCTAAATAGTTAAAATCTTTAAGCCAATCATCATTATCTAAAATTAGGGGCTCAGTAGGGCCTGCTGAAAAATCTAAAAACTTATGAAAAACCTTAGCTATAGCTTGTTTATTTTCTGCTATAACTTCTGGTGTAAGCACTTTTCTAGTTTGATCTTTACCCGAAGGATCTCCGATTTTAGTAGTGGCACCACCAAGTAAAATTATCGGACGATGACCATGTTGCTGAAAAATTCTAAGCAACATAATTTGAATCAAACTTCCAACATGCAAAGATTTACCTGTTAGATCAAAACCTGCATAAAGCGAAATTTTTTTATTATCTAACAGCTTCTCAATATTAGTTGAATCTGTAGTTTGATAGATGAATTTTCTGTTAGTAAGATATTTAAATAAATTAGTCATATATTATTTATTCTTCACTATTAAGACCCTTAATATTTGCCAAAGCAACTAGATACCACACATTTTTATGTTGCTCATAAACTAATCTTAAGATTGACCATTCTTTGCCTAGCACTGCTGTTTCATTAATATGAAACTCTACTACAATTGCAGCTGGATATATTCTTCTGATATTTTCAACTATATTAACTCTGCTATGTTGCGGATTATAATATATTTCATCAAAATTTTTATAATCCTCATCATAAATATAATTATCATAATAATCGGCAAAATTCATTTTGATAGCTTGGTTAGCACTATCCTTACCCCAAACTAGCTCTTTCTCTGAACCATAAAATTCTGACCAATCATTAGCAGAAACTATAATATCCTTAGTCAAAAAGTATGATTGCGGACTAAAACGCAAACCTTTCTTCGGATGAATAAAACTCTCTAAAAATTTAAAATTTTGAAAACGAATAGCTTTTAAAATCGTTTTATTTTGCTCTTTAATGACAAATTCTGCTTCTTCAGCAGGCAAGATTATAGGAACTTCTTCTTGCTGAATTATCTTATCCAATAATTGCTCTTGTTTGAGGTAATCAACCCCAAAAAAAACAAATACAAAGAGAAAAATAATTGAGAAAAAAATCAGATTATTTCTACGCTCTATATTACGATGAGAAGTTTTAGCCATCGAGTTGACCGTTTTTAGAAAAGAGTAACAAATAATTTATCGCATCATCAAGAGCCATATATGAGGCATCTATTACGTCAGTACCCACACCAACTGATACCCAGCGCTTACCCTGCTCATCCGTAGTCTCAACTAAGACTCTAATTAAAGCGCTAGTAGCAGCATCAGAATTTAAAATTCTTACTTTATAATCACTAAGACGGCATTTTTCTAGAATAGGATAATAGCTAGCTAATGCTTTACGAAAAGCACCATCTAAAGCTGCTACCGGACCATTACCTTCTGCTACCTGAATAACTAATTTATTGAAAATCTCTAATTTTAAAATCGCATCAGAACTATTAACCCATTCACCTTTACTATTAAGACGCTTCTCATTAATAACCTTATAGCTATCTAATTTGTAAAATTCTTGCTTACCCGAAAAAACACGCATTGCCAATAAAGCAAAACTCGCATCTGCTAGATCATAGGCGAAACCTTCCGCTTCTTTTTGTTTTACTCTATCGATTAATTCCGCAAGCTTTTCTTCTATAATTTCAATACCCAAATCTTCAAGACGAGATACTATTGAAGCACGACCAGATTGGTTAGATACTAAAATATTACGCGTATTTCCAACTAATGCTGGATCAAGATGCTCATAGCTTGCGGTATTTTTAAGCATTGCTGATGCATGCAAACCGCCCTTATGCGCAAAAGCAGCAGAACCAACATATGGTGCATAAGGATCAGCAGGATAATTCAACAAATCACATAGATAATTAGCCAAAGATTTTAGCTTGTTTAAACTCTCTGCTGTGACCGCAATATCATAATCTAATTTAAATTTTAAAGTGGGTAAGAGACTAGTTAAATTGGCATTACCACAACGTTCGCCTAAACCATTTAAAGTACCTTGCACTTGACGCACACCTGCTCTAACTGCAGCTAAAGAATTTGCCACAGCATTATCTGTATCATTATGACAATGAATACCTAATTTATCTCCTGGCATGACTTTAGTAACTTTGCTGACAATATCATAGATTTCATCAGGTAAAGTACCGCCATTAGTATCACACATAACCACCCATCTAGCACCAGCTTGATACGCAGCCTCTATTACTTTTATGCTATATTCCGGATTAGCTTTATAACCATCAAAAAAATGCTCCGCATCAAAAAACACTTCTTTGCCAGCATTTTTAAGGGCCGCAATAGAGGATTTAACTATAGCTAAATTATCTTCTAAAGAAATTTTTAAAGCCTCGGTTACATGAAAATCCCAGCTTTTACCAACTATAGTGACGATTTTAACTGAGGATTTTAAGATATTATTAAAACCTTTATCCTCTTCTGGCTTAATGCCAAAACGATGCGTCATCCCAAAAGCAGTGATTTCAGAATTTTCTAACTCAGGCAAATCAGCAAAAAAACCAGTATCAGTAGGATTTGCACCTGGCCAACCAGCTTCGATATAATCCACACCTAATTCATCTAACTTTCTAGCTAAATCTAATTTATTTTCTAAAGTAAAATCTACAAAAGAAGTCTGACCACCATCACGCAGCGTAGTATCATATATATATATTTTATCAGCTTTATTCGACATTATATTAGCTTTTTGGTTTTACAATTACCTCACCTCCCTTAGCATAACTAAGTTCGTAACCTAATTCTATAATTTTATCACGCAGCTGATCAGCCAATTGATAATCTTTATTCATGCGCGCATTTTGAATTTGTTTAGCCATATCGCTAATCTCTGCTGGTAATTCAACTTTTTTTGACTTAGTCGCAAAACCTAAGAAATCTACTATTCTCACAAATTCTTGTAATTTTTCTGCATCATCATTGCTATTTAACTCTTTAAGCAAAGCAAATAAATAAGCCATAGCTTCCGATATATTTAAATCATCACAAAGCGGCGCTAAAAAACCTGCAGGCAATGGTTGCGTCTTATCTATCTCGCCTGAAAATTTCTCTAAGATATTATCGATACGTGCGATATTTTTGCGCGCTTCTTCTAAAATTTTAAAATTATAATCAAGAGGTTTACGATAATGAGTACTTAAAAAAATATAACGTAAAACTCTACCAGAAACACCTTCACTTAAAATCTCTTTAACCGTGATAAAATTGCCCAGAGATTTACTCATCTTCTCGCCATTAACCGTTAAAAAACCATTATGCACCCAAAAATTTGCATATTGGGCATCTGGATGAGCAGCACAGCTTTGTGCAATTTCATTTTCATGATGTGGAAATTTAAGATCAGCACCACCGCCATGAATATCAAAATCTTTACCTAAATATTTAGTACTAAGTGCAGAACACTCAATATGCCAACCTGGCCTACCTTTACTCCAAGGACTCTCAAAAACTGCTGAAACATCATCTGTATCTTTAGCAGGTTTCCATAACACAAAATCTTCAGGAGCTTTTTTTAAATCTGATATTTCAATACGTGCCCCTTGTAATAAATCTTCGATTTTACGCCCTGAGAGCTTACCATATTCCTTAAATTTATTTACTGCGAAATAAACATGACCCGCACTTTCATAAGCATAGCCTTGCTCTATTAATTTACTTACCAAATCTGTAATCTCTGTAATATGCTCAGTTACTTTGGGCTCAAAAGTTGGCGCTAAATTATTCAGCTGTAACATATCACTTTGAAATTCTTCAAGCACTTCTGTAGTTAACTCAGCAATGCTTATTTCTTTAGCCAAAGCTGCTTGGTTAATTTTATCATCAACATCTGTAATATTACGCACATAGGTTACTTGCGGATATAATTCTTTAAGCACGCGATAAAGCAAATCATAGATAACTGTAGAACGTGCATTACCTAAATGCGGACTAGCATATACAGTTGGACCACAAACATACATAGTGACATTTTTCTCATCAAGCGGAGTAAAAGACTCTTTTTGACGAGATAGGCTATTATAAAGCTGTAAATTACTCATCGAAATTTGTTAATCTTTGTTTTACTTCTTGATCACCTAACAATGGTGCAATCTTGCTTAATTCTGGACCAGAGTCCTGACCAGTTAAAGCTAAGCGCAGCGGGTGAAAAAGCTCTTTACCTTTTTTACCAGTTTTTTCTGTGACACTTTTAATCCAATCTTTAAAATTTTCAGGATTTAGCTGTACAGGCAAAGTAGCTGCTGCATCTTGCAAAAATTGTTGCTCTTCTTTGGTAAAAGCTACTTTAAAATCACCAGCAAAAATTTGCTGCCATTCAGCCACTTGTAAATAGCTATTAATATTTGCTTTTACTGATTCCCAAAAATCTTGATCAACCTTAATATTAAGCTCTTGTAAAAATGGCTGTGCTTCCGCAAAATTTTGTTCTGCTAATAATTTTTGATTAAGACGCAAAATGTCGCGCTCATCATAAATAATTGCTGAATGAGAAAAATTACTCATAGCAAAATTTTCAGTTAAATCAGCTAATTCCTTAACTGGCTCTACATTAAGCGAACTACCCAATCTTGATAGTAACGAATTTATTGCCTGGGGATGAACTCCATTTTTTTGTAGGGCTCTCACCTCAAAACCACCTTCTCTTTTTGAGATTTCACCCTCTCTAGTTTTAAGCAAAGAAAGATGGTGAAAATTTGGTAATTTATCAGTTAAGGCTCTAAAAATTTGAATCTGCACTGCAGTATTAGAAATATGATCCTCACCACGAATTACATCAGTAACTGCAAGATCAATATCGTCAATCACTGAACAAAATGTATAGGTTGGGCTACCATCTGCACGAAAGACTACCGGATCAGAAAAGGCACGCTCTTTAAAAGAAATTTTACCTCTTATACCATCGGTCCAGCTTACTGGCGCATCATCTAATTTAAAACGATAATGAGGAATAATTCCTGCCGCAATTTTTGCCTGTTGCTCTGCCTCACTTAATTTTAAAGAAGCGCGATCATAAAGTGGTGGCACACCCCGAGATAATTGGCTTTTTCTTTTAAGAGCCAATTCTTCTTCTGTTTCAAAACAAGGATAGACTTTACCATCAGCAATTAGCTTCTCTTTAACTTCAGCATAATAAGCTAATTTATCTGATTGTTTGTAAAACTCATCCCACTCAATGCCTAGCCATTTAAGATCTGCCGTAATGCTTTCAGTATATTCTGCTTTTGACCTTTTTGGATCTGTATCATCCATACGCAAAATAAATTTACCACCTTTCACCTTAGTAAAAAGATAATTAATCAAAGCAGTTCTAATATTACCTACATGTATATTACCGGTAGGGCTGGGTGAAAAACGCGTAATAACCATTTTTGAGATTTAATTTAGTAATTGATATTTTATACAAAAACCCCCAGCTTTTGCAAGATTTAACTTACTGATATACAGATACGCAACTAAACTTACTTTGTGATTAGTAACAGCTATTTCAATTCAAAGTCTGCCGAGTTAAATTCCTGACCATTAATTAACAAAGTAAGCCTGTGCTCTCCTGGATAATGTTTACGCGTTGATTTGTCTGTAAAATCATAATATTTCTGCAAAGTTAAATCAGCTTGAGCAGCAAGCTGACATTTGGTCAATTTAAAAACTTTCTGATTCTGCTGTCCATTTTTACGCATAAAGCTAATTTTATAATCAATGATCAAATCTTGTGCTCTAGCTAGTGGATTTTTAAGCTGAAAACTAAAATGTAAATCTTGACCAAATTTTACTATTGTGGGCACAGTAAAATTTTCTACAGCTATTTCTGCTTTTTCATAACCAAGTAACTTTAGAGTTTCTTGATGACCTTGCTTTACTAAAGTACGCGTACCATGCCCAATAATCCATTTAGTTACAGGCTGCTGCACATCCCAATCAGCTAAATATTTCGCTAAAAAATCAGCATGATCTTTACTAATATCATTAAGGTGATTCGCTACAGATTTTTGCACATATTTTTCAGGATCAGTTTTTAACATTTCTAAAATAGGCAAAGAAAGTCGCGGATTTTCTTTAATCATTTTAAGCTGAATACACCAGGGTAATCTTGGCCTAGTGCCC
This sequence comes from uncultured Rickettsiales bacterium, assembly GCA_963991775.1. Taxonomy (GTDB): domain Bacteria; phylum Pseudomonadota; class Alphaproteobacteria; order Rickettsiales; family JABIRX01; genus CAXDRM01. Next base: position 56,844 of record CAXDRM010000001.1, read on the forward strand.
TCACTAGCAAGACGCCTAACATGATAATTTTCATCTTGCGCAAAATCTTTAATATAGCGCATAGTTGCTGCAAAATCGCTCAGCAAAAAATAACGAATAGCTTCTTCCGAACTAGAGCTTTTAGTAAATTCTTTTAACGCTTGTAAAGATAAGTCAAAATGATCTAAACCATAATCCTGCACAAATTGTGGTAGAAAAATATTATAAAAACTATTTGGCTGCTTGGCACTATAGGCTAGTAAAATTTCTAAGGCTGCCTCATAATTATCTGGTAAAAATTTTCTAATGATTTGTGCCGCCCGTTTAACACGTTGTTTAAGCTCCAAATTATCCAAATCTTGTATCGCTTGCTGATAAAATTCCTCTACAGAAAATTTTGGATAAAGCTGATATAAATCTTTAGCTAATTGTTGATATGAAATAGCTGGAAAATATTGTTCTTTTAAAAGCATAGTTAACTAAAAATAACAACTCAAATAACCCGGGCCTTTCGATACAACCTCGCTTTGCTCGGCCACTCAAGGACCTAAAGGTTTCAGTCGCATCATACACATAGTTCATTAAGGGCACGATTAAGGTTCCTGAGTGATTTCGAACG
>CAXDRM010000002.1:0-43980 GCA_963991775.1 uncultured Rickettsiales bacterium
CTAGCTCTGCACCATAAGCACGTAAAATTTTACGACGCTCTAATGACATTGATTCAGGCATAGTAAGAATCAATTTATAACCTTTGATTGCAGCAGCAAAAGCAAGGCCAACACCAGTATTACCAGAAGTTGGCTCAATTAAAGTTGTTTGTCCGGCTTTGATTAAACCCTGCTCTTCAGCTTCATTAATCATATTAACACCGATACGGTCTTTTACTGAATTAGCTGGATTATAATATTCAAGCTTAGCAGCAATAGTTGCTTCAGTGTTATTAAGACGATTAATTTGCACTAATGGTGTATTACCAATTAGATGAGTTAAATCTTTATAAATATTCATGTTTACCCCTTTAAGTGGTTAATAAAAAACTCTGCATCTTGTTGACCAAAATGCCTTTTAACTAATCCTGCAAGATCAGCTAAGAAAGCCTCATTTCTATTTTTCTGTTTAAGCTGATTTATAGATTTGTCAATAAGACCAGCAGCCATAACTTCGTTATTAGCTTTATTTATTAATAAAAATGAACCAGTAAATTTATTATCAGCAAATTTGTCAAAAGCCATTTCCTCAGCAAGTGAGAAATCTAAATGAGCAATTTGATTCTGTCTAATGTAATTAAAGTCATAAGTGCTAAAATCATTAATATTAACTAAGTGATTAATTTTAGTAATTTCGGCATTAGCATAATTATGATTTAATTTAAGGGTAAGATCGTAATTTTTATCTAAGCTAAATTCTTTCTTACTAAACCAAATTACATGGGCAGAAAAACCATTAGCAACTTGTGGTAATTTTTGTGATTCAGCAAATATTGTACCGCGATCAATATCTAAATCTCTATCTAATACTAAAGAAACTGACTGACCAGCATGCGCTTTTTTAACTTGCTCACCTGAGTAATGAATCTCTTTTACCTTAGCACTTTTATAACCAGGTAAAGCCATGATTTCTTGATTTGCCGATATATTACCACCAGAAATTATACCTTGATATAGCCGGTAATCCTGATGTTTAGAAACCACTTGTACTCTAAAACGAAAATCCCCTTCTTCTTGATCTGGATTATTAAATTTAGTAAGATAGCCATAAAGAGTATCACCTTTATACCAAGAAATATTCTTACTTTTCTTAACTACATTATCACCACTAATTGCTACTACTGGAATAAAATAAAGATCAGCAAATTCTAAACCTTTAGTTTTAGCAATAAAATCATTACGAATATCATTAAAGCGATCTTGTGAATAATCAGCTAGATCCATTTTATTTATTACCACAACAAATCTTCTAATCCCAAAAAGATAAGCAATATATAAATGGCGTAAAGTTTGCACTTTTAGACCGGCTTTAGCATCCACTAGTAATAAAGCCAATTCAGAGTTACTAGCAGCAACTGCCATATTTCTGGTATATTCTTCATGACCTGGCGAATCAGCAATAATAAATTTTTTGCCAGCTGCCGTAAAATAACGATATGCCACATCAATAGTAATTTTTTGACGACGCTCAGATTCTAAACCTTCTACAAAAAGTGAGTAATCAACTTGATCTCCACCACTTAATTTTTTTATTTCAGAGATTTGATCATCATAGATTGAATCTGTGTTATATAATAAATTTCCAATCAAAGTTGATTTACCATCATCAACGCTTCCAGAAGTTAGGAATTTTACAAGTAATTGTTTTTTATCAGTCATTTTTTTTACCTTTATTAGAAATATCCTTCTGCTTTTTTCTTCTCCATAGAACCTACCTGATCAGCATCAATCAAGCGACCTTGTCTTTCGGAATATTTAGATTCTTTGATTTCTTCAATAATCTTATCAAGAGTATCTGCTTCAGAATTAATTGCACCGGTTAGTGGATAACATCCTAAAGTTCTGAAACGGATTTTTTCATGCTTGATTTCTTCACCTGGCAATAATTTTAAACGATCATCATCAACCATGATTTTAACACCATCTCTTACTATAACTGGTCTTTTTTTAGCATAGTAAAGCGGCACAATATCTATTTTTTCTTGGCGAATATATTCCCAAATATCTAACTCAGTCCAATTAGATAATGGGAAAACACGCATAGATTCATCTTTATTCAGGCGAGTATTAAAAATATTGAATAATTCTGGTCTTTGGTTTTTAGAATCCCAAGCATGAAACTTATTACGAAAAGAAAAGATTCTTTCTTTAGAACGTGATTTTTCTTCATCACGCCTTGCTCCGCCAAAAGCCATATCAAAACGATATTTATCTAAAGCCTGACGCAAAGCTAAAGTCTTCATAATATGAGTATGCTGACTGCTACCATCTTTAAAAGGGTTAACATTATTTTTTACACCCTCTTGATTAGTATGCACCATTAAATCCAAATCATATTTCTTAGCTGTAGCATCACGAAATTTAATCATCTCTTTAAATTTCCAAGTAGTATCAATATGCAACATTCTGACCGGTGGAGGTGCAGGATGAAAGGCTTTAAGTATTAAATGTAGCAATACTGAAGAATCTTTACCTATAGAATAAAGAAATATTGGATTTTCAAACTCAGCAAGAGCCTCTCTAATAATATAGATAGCCTCATTTTCGAGATATTTTAAATGTTCATATTTCATAAGTTACACCAAATTTATTCTATTAATAAAATCACCAAATGCCTCTCCAGAGTTTCTTTCTGCCTTAAATTTAGGTAAAAGCTGATCTAGTTCTGTAAGTATTTCAGCTTCGCTTAAAGATTCTTTATATAATTTATTTAAACGCTCACCTCTCGGGCTTGCACCTAAATACATATTATATTTACCCATTGCTTTACCAACAAAACCTATCTCAGCTAGATATGGTCGTGCACAACCGTTTGGACAACCTGTCATCCGCACAGAAATTGCTTGCTCGCTAAGTTCATGCTTAGTTTGCAACTCTTCAATTTTTGTTACTAATTCTGGTAAATATCTTTGCCCTTCAGCAAGTGCTAATGGGCAAGTATTAAGTGCCACACAAGCCATAGAATTATGGCGCAAAGCAGATTGCTCATTATTAATATTATATTTTTTTAGTATATCTGCTACCTTAGCTTTATTAGCTGGCTCAATATCAGAAAGACTGACATTCTGATTATTACTAAAAGTGAAATTGACTAACTTTTGTTCTGCTAATTCATTTAAAGCTGTTTTTAAATCACCTAATACGCGACCATTTTCAACAAAGATGCTATAATGTAATTTGCCTAGATAATCTTCTTTCCAGCCGAGAGTATCTGTACGAGTTTTAAACTCATATTCTTTTGCTGCCTCTAGCTTAAAGCCTAAACGTTTTTCAAGCTCAGCTTTAAACCATTCCTCACCTAAACGATCAATAGTATATTTAAGCCTAGCTTGTTTACGATCTTCACGATTACCATTATCTCTTTGCACTGCCGCAATTTGAAAGCAGACATCTAAAATTTTATCTTTAGGCGCGTAACCAAAAATAGTACCAGCACGTGGATAGGTTTTTTCATTGCCATGCGTCATGCCCATGCCACCACCAGCTGATACATTAAAACCTAATAATTCGCCATCTTTAATAATAGCAATTAGACCAATATCATGTGCAAATAAATCTACATCATTATATGGAGGAATTGCTAAAACAATTTTAAATTTACGTGGTAAATAAACTTCACCATAAAGCGGTTCATGCTCATCTTCCTTGTTAATTTTTTCACCATCTAGCCAAATTTCATTAAAAGCATTAGTTTGTGGTAAAAGATGCTCACTAATTTTTTTACTAAATTCATATACTTCATATTCACCTGCACTCTTAGCTGGCTCAGAAGTAGACATCACATTACGATTCACATCTCCACAAGCAGCGATCGCATCTAAACCATATTTATCAAACCATTTAACTGTGGGCTTTAACTTAGATTTAATCACACCATGCAATTGAATAGTTTGACGCGTAGTAATTTTAATAACTCCTGTTGAATTATGTTTAGCAACTTCATTAACCCCTAACCATTGCTCAGCAGTAATTTTACCTCCAGGAATACGCAAGCGAATCATAAAAGAATAATCACGCTCTAATTTTTTAAGCGCGCGCTCAGTTCTACGATCACGATCATCTTGCTGATAAATTCCATGAAATTTTATTACCTGTTGATCATCAGCAGAAATTTGGCCTGTAAGCTGATCTTTTAGACCAGACTCCAAAGTTCCACGTAAATAATTACTATTAATTTTAATTTTTTCGTTGCTCATTTTTTAACTTTCACCTTACTTAATAAACATCTTTCAAATATCTCCCCTCTTCTTCAAGAGCTTTTAATTGCTCCTCGCCAAGAATTTCAATTAAAGTATTTTCAACATCTTTAGCCATATGCTCCTTATCACCACAAACATAAAAATATGCGCCATTTTCTAGCCAGCTTTTAACTTCAGCCGCATTTTCTTTAATACGATGTTGCACATAGATTTTTTCTTCTTGATCGCGCGAAAAGGCCAAATCAATTTTAGTAAGCAAACCAGAAGCAATATATTCTTGCCACTCAGCTTGATATAAAAAATCTGTACGCGCATGTTGATCACCAAAAAACAACCAATTTTTACCTACAGCAGCTTGTGCATCACGCTCAGCCATAAATGCTCTAAATGGTGCAATACCAGTACCTGGACCAACCATAATAATATCTTTATTAGCATCTGGTAATCTAAATTTATTATTTTTACTGATATAAAAATCTATTTTATCACCTACTTTTACTTCAGCTAAATAGCCTGAGCATAATCCGGTAACTTGTTCACCTTGCTCATTTTTATATTCAACTTTAGCGACAGTTAAATGAACCTCGTCTTCAGTTTGCTCTAATGAGGAAGCAATTGAATATAAACGTGGTGAGTTATTACCAATTTTAATACCTAGCGCATCACCTGGTTGATATTCAAGATCCTCCGCAGCAATTTCTACATGGTAAGTTTTTTTATTTGAACCAACATCATTAAGTAAGATATTATTGATTATCTCACCTTGATATTTATTAGATTTTTTCTTTTTAGCAGGAGCTGCCGCAATAGTTTGCTTAGCACCTGATAAAGTTAGCGCATTAGTTACTTTAGCAAACCATTCATCTAAATAATCTTCATAATCAAGATCATAAATGCTAAGCTCAACTAATTCTTTAGCACCAAGCTCAGTAAAACGTTTATGAAAATCTTTGGCGGTTTGATTATAAAATTTGTAATTAGTATCACCTAAACCAAGTACTGCTACATTTAATTTATCTAACTTAAGCTCTTGCTCCATTACAGTTTCATAAAAACTTTCTGCGACTTCAGGAGGATCTCCTTCACCATGCGTACTAGTTAAGAAAATAACAAATTTTTCTTTTGCTAAATCAGCAGCTTGATAAGTCTCAATAGCTTTTAATTTTATTTTTATACCAAGCTTTTTAAGGTGCGCACTTAAATCACTAGAAATCTTTTTAGTATTACCAGTATCTGTAGCATAAATAATTGTGGCTTTATCAACATAGGTTGCATCACTTATTTGTGCTACTGCAGTAGTATCACCACTTAAACCTGCAAGATAACCGCTGGTCCAGCTTAATTCATTACCAGAAAGACCTGCAATAAATTGTTTTAATTCTGCTAACTTTTTATCATTTAACATCTTTGTTCCTAACTAATTTACCATTAACCATGTGTAAGCCACATTCTTTTTGCTCATCACTTTCCCACCACCAGCGACCAGCTCTAACATCATCAATTGCTCTTACTGCTCTACTACAAGGTGCACAACCAATTGAACGATAACCTTCATCATAAAGCTTATTATAAGCAATATTATGTTTTTTTATTTCTGCCCAAACTTCCATCTCATCAAGATCAAGAATCGGGTAAAATTTAATAATATTTAAAGCCTCATCATATTCAAAATAATCTTTATCAGCTCTTTCAGCTGAATGTTCACGCCGCAAACCACTAATCCAAATTTTCTTGCCTGCAAGTGCGCGTTGTAAAGGTTCAACCTTTCTAATGTGGCAGCAATTAAGACGTAGCTCTTTACTATCATAAAAAGCATCAATGCCATTTTTAGTTACAAATTCTTGCAGAACTTCAACATCTGGATAATAAGCTTTAATTTCTTTTTGATATTTCTTTTTATTATGCTGCCATAATTTATAAGTGTCGGTAGGTAATCTGCAAGTATCCAAAGTGAAGACCTCGATAGCTAAATCATTTTTAAAAATTTCATCTAAAATGATTTGATCTTCAATGCTAAAACTAGTCGAAAAAGTTACGTCAGCTTCTTTAGCAATATAGGCTAGCTTTTCACGCCAATTAAGCTTTGCTGTATCAGCTAGATATTTTGTTATGAGCTCAACCATGTTTCACCTGCTTTTCATCTTGTTTGAAATCAGCAAAATATTTGCCAGTAAGATTTTCTTCAAACCATTTATAATGTTCAATTTCTGCAACTGCTTCACCAATAATCACAATTGAAGGAGATACAAATTTTGTGCCGGAATATTTTTTAGTAAAATCTTTAAGCGAAGAAACATAAGTTTTTTGAAACTCGGTTGTAGCTTGCTCTATTACTGCAACTCCAGTATCTGGGTTTTTAGCAAATTTTAGCAAATTAGCAACAATCATCTCAACCTGACTAGCAGACATATAAAATACCAAAGTATCATTTGAACGTGCCATATCCTGCCAATATGCTTCATTGTAGATATCCTCTTTATAAAGAGTTAAAAATCTTACGGCTTTTACTTGATTACGAATTGTTAGTGGAATGCCGCTATAAGCAGCTGCACCATTAGCTGAGCTAACTCCTGGCACAACTTGAAAAGGCACTTTAAATTCTTTAATAGCAGCTATCTCTTCTGCTAAATGCGCAAAAATTGCTGTATCACCACCTTTTAAGCGAGCAACAATATTGCCTTCTTTAACATATTGGCGCAGCAATTCATTTATCTCTGCTTGGCTTTTATGGTGGTGATCTTTAGTTTTTCCAACGCTTATTTTTAAAGCATCTTTACGCGCATAATTTAAAATTTGTGGTGCCACTAAACGATCATATAATACAATATCTGCTCGTGATAGTAAGCGTATCGCTTTTAAGGTCATTAGGTCAGGATCACCAGGACCTGCTCCAATGAAATATACTGCAGCATTATCATTATCCGCACTTTGATTTAATTTGCTTAGCAATTTTTTTTCAGCTTTTTTTGTATTACCAGCTGTTATTTCCTCGACAATTTCACTTTCCAATACTTCTTGCCAAAATATTCTGCGTGGTTGCACTTCAGTTAGTTTAGCTTTTACTTTTGCTCTGACTGATTTGATAAACTCATCTAATTTGGTAAAGCTAGCCGGTATGATTTTTTCGATTTTTTGCTTTACTAAACGCGCCAGCACTGGCGAAACTCCACCTGAAGAAATTGCCACGATAAAATCATTACGTTTTACAATAGCAGGAAAGATAAAATCAGATTTAGCCGGATCATCGACAATATTAACTATCTTGCCCTGGCTAGAAGCATCACGCGCAATATCTTCATTTAATTTATGATCATCTGTTGCACCAATAATCACATCATAATTAGCAATACCAATATCTGCATAATCTGCAGTAATCAGCTTTAAATCATATTGCTCAGCAAGCTCTTTAGTATCTGCCAAAAAATCTAAAGCCACTAAAGTAATATTAGAGCTATATTCAACCAATGTTTCTAATTTAGCGAGCGCAATTCTGCCTCCGCCAACTATTAGTAGTGATTTTTTCTTTAAATTGTAAAATAAGGGAAAGTAACCCATCGTCAAAAAAATAAATATCTAAAAAATTTGTCTTAAGAAATTTCCAGCCTCTAACTTTAAAATCTTAGACAAAGAAAATGCTAAGTGATTAGCAACATGAAATTTGACGACAGCAACAACAGCACAGCACTTGTCTTAAAGTGTTTGCGAAAGTTTTAGAGTTGTAAAAGTTAGTAGCAACCATTCTTCTAAAATTGTTGTTGTTAAAAATCTGCAGCAGAATATATAAATATCACGGTAAATGTCAAGCTTTGCTTTGCTTAGCAGCTTTTACACTATTCATCATTAAGCAAGCAATAGTCATTGGCCCAACGCCACCAGGAACTGGAGTAATAGCTGCAACCTTATCTAACACCTCATCAAAGGCCACATCACCAACTAATTTTGCCTTGCCAGATCTTTCAATACGGTTAATTCCTACATCAATAATTACAGCACCATCTTTAACATATTCTGCTGTAACAAATTCTGGCTTGCCTATTGCAGCTATTATAATATCTGCACTGGCAGCCTCTGCCTTAATATCTTTACTGCGTGAATGAAGCATTACTGTCGTACAATTTTCTTGTAGTAATAATTCAGCCATGGGGCGCCCTACTATATTTGAACGACCTAGAATCACCGCTTTTTTACCAGAAAGATCTCCTAAATATTCTTTAAGCATTAATAAACATCCTTGCGGTGTACATGGTACTAGCGAATCTTGCCCTGTATATAATCTACCAGTATTTACTACATGAAAACCATCAACATCTTTTTTAGGATCAATAGCATTAATGATTTTATCTTTATCTATATGCTGCGGCAAAGGTAATTGCACTAAAATACCATGCACTGCTTCATCTTGATTAAGCTTGGTGATATGTTCTAACAGCTCGGATTCTGCTACATCTGCAGGTAGTAATATTTCTTGCGAGTTAATGCCTAACTCTCGAGCTTTTTTATTTTTATTACCAACATAAACTTTACTTGCTGGATCATCTCCTACTAGAACTACTGTAAGGCCAGGAACTAAATTATGCTGATCTTTTAATGCAATACATTCTTGTTTTACTTGCTCGCATAATTTAGCAGCAAAAGCTTTACCATCTATTATTTTATTCATAAAAACTCTGTAAGATTTATGAATATTATTTAGGTGAAATTTTAGAATTTTGCAACATATTCGAGCAGCGCCGCATGCTCAAAATCATTATTGCCAAGATAGCGTTGTTGATTAGTAACTAAATTAAATTTTAGCTCTCTATTTTTACCTAGATGCTTATAGTAAAAAATCTCATAATCATAAAATTCTATAGCACCCAAATCAACTGTGAGACTATCAGTAATTACCCTACCATCATCAGTCAATCCCGTTGATATTACTAATTGAACTGCACCTTGTTCAATCTGCCAAGGACGTGCCACTGAAAAACCCAATTTTTCCTTCGTATTTAGATTATAAACTGCACCTAAAGTAAAATTACTCGTAGTAAAATTGTTTGATGTAGTAATTAATGAATCTTGTTGTTCAGCTTCACTTAGTAAATAACCATATTTAATAAAATAGTTAAATTTAAGATTTTTTGAAGTTAAGGCTATATCAAAACTATGATTTTCTGCTGAATCTGCACTCACAAAGCCTTCACTACCTGTAAAACCTAAAACACCATTCTCTTCATGATAAAAACTATGTGCAAAATTTATGGCAAATTTTTTAAATGATTTATTTAAAGCATTAGAAAAACCATAATATTCATCATCAGAGGCTAAATTCGTTGCTCTAAAGAAGCTTGAAGTTAAGGCTAAATTCTTACTAGCTTGATAGGTCAAAGCAAAATTTTGACTATTATCTATATTATTGTCGTAATAGCTATTAAACGCTGTTTCGTTAGCAATATTAAAATTACTTAAGAAATCATATTGATTAACTATATTTGATTGATGACTAGTAGCTGAGAAATTAAAAGCTAATTTGGGTGCAATATTTCCACTGAAAAACAAATTATCAAACTCAACATTTTGATTTTCTGTTTCAGGATTTTCAAAAATAAATTCTGCTTTACGGTCAGTAATATTATTAAAATTAAAAGCAAAATTATTACTATTAAAACCAATATTTTCTGCTTCTACATAATGATCTGTAAAGAAAAAATCCAAACCTCTACTATCATTATAATATTCTAATTTACTGATATAATCTGCTTTAAAATCACGGCCATATTTATCATAAAACACACCTTGATTCAAAAAGTCTGTTACAGACTCACTTGAAAATAACGCCTGATAACTTGTAGGAATATTAAGCTCTGTATTATCATATTGATAGCTTTCACCAGTGCTTGATACTGAAAGTGAAATACCTTGATTAGTTACAGCATTTTCAAGATCCAACATGCCAGCTCCATAAACCGAGCTATCTGCAAATACTCCTGAACTATCTGCAGTATCTAACAAGATAGTAACGACTTGAGCACCAGTTAGGCTTGGCCAAGCTGACTGCAAAATTGCTGCAGCACCTGATACTACAGGAGCTGACATTGAGGTTCCTGAATTTAAACCATAGCCGCCATTATTTGTAGTTGAATAAATATTAGTACCGGGCGCTGCAAGACAATTATTTATAGAGCCACAACTATCACTAAATGAAGCTAGTGAACCATTATCTGTAGCAACTACTGCTAGCATTTGGCCATTAAAGTCAAACGGATCATCACTATCATAATCCGCATTTCTAGCTGGGTAAGAAGGCTGAGTATCGCTATCATTACCTGCAGCAAAAACCATAACTATATTCTGGTTGCTAGAGATAATTTGCTCTATTTCAAAATTTACCAATGCAGAATCTACCGTATCCCCGTTATCATCTACAGTTCCCCAGCTATTATTAATTACTGTTGCTCCAGTATTTATAACATCTGCTGATAAATCTCCTGTATAACTATCAGCAACAAAATTGACTGAAGCAATTTCAACACCTGGTGCAATACCATGCATACCTGAACCATTATATTCAGCTGCCACAATACCTGCCACATGCGTACCATGCCCATCACTATCTACATTTGCGCCAGCAGAACTACTGCTAGAATTAAAATTATTATCTAAATCACTATGGCTTGCTAAAACACCAGTATCTACAATTGCAACTGTTACACCATTTCCAGCCCAGTTTTTTTCATTATTAGCTAAAATTGCATAAGCATCATCTGCATTAACAGCGCTCAAAAAATTCTGGCCACCGTTGCTAGCATTAAAATATTCACTAGAAGAACTAAAATCTGAAGCGCTGCAAGAAGTGCCACATGGGCTGACGGTTGTAATATTTGCTCCTGAACCTCTGCTACCTCCTCCTCCTCCACATGAAATTAACAATAAAAAAATCAATAATTTATTAAGTCTTAACATATTTTTAGTGAAGTTATTTTTTTATAATTAATTTTTACCATAACATTTTTTAAGACAAAATAATATAATTTTCTATTTGTTATTTCTGAGTAGAAATATTATTATCGCAAATCTTACAAATAACAATTTATTACAGAGAATTTTATGGATAAATCAAAAGCTTTAGAATCTGCATTGGCTCAAATAGAACGATCATATGGTAAAGGTTCAGTAATGAAGCTTGGTCAAACTGATACAGTTGATATAGCAGCAATTTCTACAGGTTCTATTTCTATTGATTGGGCTCTGGGTATTGGAGGCTTTCCTCGTGGTAGAATTATTGAAATTTATGGACCTGAATCTTCAGGTAAAACTACATTAGCTTTAAGCGCAATTGCAGAAGCGCAAAGATCAGGAGGAACTTGCGCCTTTATTGATGCAGAACATGCTCTTGATCCTATTTATGCGCAAAAATTAGGTATTAATCTTGATGAGCTAGTCATTTCACAACCTGATACAGGTGAGCAATCTCTTGAAATTACTGATACATTAGTTCGCTCTGGAGCAATTGATCTGATTGTTGTAGATTCTGTAGCTGCTCTGGTACCAAAAGCAGAATTAGAAGGTGATATGGGTGATACTCATGTTGGTTTACAAGCGCGTTTAATGAGTCAGGCCTTACGTAAACTTACTGGCTCAGTTGCCAAAACTAATTGTATTGTAATTTTTATCAATCAGATTAGAATGAAAATTGGCGTTATGTTTGGCAACCCAGAAACTACTACTGGTGGTAATGCTCTTAAATTTTACTGCTCAGTAAGAATAGATATTCGTAGAAGCACAGCTTTAAAAGATAAAGATGAAGTTATAGGTAACACCGCTAAAATTAAAGTGGTTAAAAATAAGGTTGCACCACCATTTAGATCAGTTGAAGTAGATATTATGTATGGTGAAGGAATCTCTAAAACTGGTGAATTAATTGATCTTGGTGTCAGAGAAGAAATTGTCGAAAAATCTGGCTCTTGGTACTCTTATGAAGGAGAACGAATTGGCCAAGGTAAAGAAAATGCAAAAATCTTTTTAAAAGAAAATGCAGATATAGCTAATGATATTGAAGCTAAAATTAGAGCAAAATTAGGTATTGGCGCTGAACAAGAACCAACGGCTAAAGCGGCAGATTCTGCTGAAAGTGCTGCTTAATTTTTAGCGAACTGGCTTTTTTGAGAGAGCTGTGAATGTGCATAAATATGCAAGCCGAGGCTTGTAGCGTTACATGAAACCTTACCAAGTGCTTCACGCTACAAGCCCGGTTCTGCGGACTAGATTAGAACCTGAAAAATCATCATAAATAGTAATATTTTATTTTACAATAAGTTTTTTTAAATTTACTTTTAGGTAAATTTATTACGTCGCACTATGGAATATGGTATTAGTTATACTGTTGCTTTAACCGGTCTTAAAGCAAGAAAAATCATTGTACAAACCCACATTGAAAACACCTCACCTTACTTTAATATCGTTGGACTTGGCGATAAAGCAGTTAGTGAATCAAAAGAAAGAATCAGAGCAGCTTTAAGCTCAATTGGTATTAGCTTACCAGCAAAACGCATCATTGTGAATCTTGCACCTGCTGATTTACAAAAAGAAGGCAGCCATTATGATTTGGCCATTATTATTTCGTTACTTGCAGCTTTAAAATTAATACCTCAACAAGAAGCTAGTAAATATATTTTCTGTGCTGAATTAGCTCTTGATGCATCTATAAGCTCTGTTTCGGGCATTTTACCTGCTGCTATATTTGCTAATCAATTAGAGAAAGGCTTTATCTGTTCAAAGCATAATGCACAAGAAGCAACTATCTCTGGCAATAATAACTTAATTTGTAGTGATTTTTTAACCGAGATAATCAAATTTTTAAAAGGTGAAAAATCAATTTTGCCGGTGCAAAATAAACTAGCTTTTAAAAAGAAAGAATTAAGTGATTTTAGCGAAGTAAAGGGCTTAGAATCATGTAAAAGGGCCTTAGAGATTGCTGCAGCTGGCAGACATAATGTTTTAATGATTGGCCCGCCTGGTGCAGGTAAATCAATGTTAGCTGAACGTTTTAAGTCAATATTGCCTGAATTAAGCGCAGCTGAACAGCTAGAACTTGCTACTATACAAAGTATTACTGGAGAATTTAACGATAAAGAATTTGCAATAGATATTCCTTTACGCTCACCGCATCATAGCGCCTCTTTAGTTGCATTAACTGGTGGTGGTAGCAAAGTTTCTCCTGGTGAAGTAACTTTAGCACATCATGGCATATTATTTTTAGATGAGTTACCTGAATTTAAAAGAAGCAGCTTAGAGGCTTTGCGCCAACCTTTAGAAAGTAAAGAGATTCATATAGCAAGAGCAGAAAAAACCATTACCTACCCTGCAAATTTTCAGTTAATTGCAGCCATGAACCCTTGTAAATGTGGCTATTTACAAATCCCGGAAAAAGCCTGTAACAAGGTGCCACTCTGCGCTAAAGATTATATGAAGAAAATTTCTGGCCCTTTATTAGAGCGCATCGATTTAATTTGCAAAATACCTTATCAAAAAACCAAACTTTTTACAAGTGATGCGAGTGCAGCTGAATCATCTGCACAAATTAGAAACAGAGTAAGTGCTGCACGTATGTTACAAAAAGATAAATTAGCAAATTTAAACTTGAATTATAACTCTGAATTATCTCTTAAAAATTTTGAAAATAATCAAAATATTACAGCATCAGCTAAGGCTACTTTAGAAAATGCTATTGAAAGATATTTACTCTCCAATCGTGCAGCGCTACGCATTTTAAGAGTAGCACAAACCATCGCTGATCTTGCAAAATCAGAACAACTAAAAGAAGAGCATATATTAGAAGCCTTAAATTATCGTTTGCATTAGAGACTATTAAGATTTTGACTTTGCTGTGCATTTGCATATCAGGAGCATTTATAAATAACCATTACGTCATTTATAAAGCGCAAGTAAATCCATAGTGAAGGCAAAATTTTAATTACTATTAGATTACAATTTTAAAATATAGCTCAGTTCCTCTTGAATGTAGTAAGCTTTGCTTTATCATAATTCACACCAAAGTTCTATCTTTATAAGAAATATGCAGCACAATAATCTTATCGATAAAATTATCCGCGTTAATCATGCTGGTGAATATGGCGCAAAAAGAATTTATCAAGGTCAAATAGCCTATACTAAGAATCCAGCGACTAAAAAACTTTTAAAAGAAATGCTTGAGCATGAAGCTGAACATCTGCAATATTTTGAGCAGCAAATTAAAGAGCGCAAGGTGCGTCCTACTGCTTTATTTCCGCTGTGGCATGCTCTAGGTTATGGCTTAGGTGCCGTTACTGCAATGCTTGGTGAAAAAACTGCTATGGCATGTACTTATGCTGTTGAAGAAGTTATTGAAGGGCACTATCAAAATCAACTTGATAAGCTAGATAAATCTGAAGCAGCGCTCAAAAAAAATATCAAAAAATTCCAAGCTGAAGAAGTACATCACCGCGATATTGCTACTGAACATTCTGCAGAAGAAGCTTTTGGCTTCAGCATCTTTAAAAATTTAGTTGCAAAAACTTCTAAAACAGCAATTTGGCTTTCTGAGAGATTTTAACATGCAAATTGATAATAAAATTAAAATTCGTAAAACAGGCAAACTTAAAACTGCGCATCTTACGGCAACATTAATAATCATCTTTAGCTTATTATGGATTTTAAGTGGTAAGCTAAAAGATAAAGAAATCCCTGACTTTAACGCAGCAAAACCTCAAACCGTTTTTAAAGTAGTAACTGAAAGCTCACAAGCTATAGAAAAATATCGTGAATTATTTTTTTATGGCAAAGCATTCGCTGCACAAAAGGTTGAATTAAAATCTGAAATTGATGGTAAAATTGCCAAGATAATAAAAGAGGATGGCAACTATCTAGCAGCAGGTGAAGAAATTATTGCTCTAGATAATAGACAATATGAAACTAGCTTTAGACAATTTAAAGCAAATTTAGCAGAAAAAAAACTAACTTTACGTTCTACCAAAAATCTGGCCCGTAAAAAGCTTGCATCAAAGGCTCAACTTGCAGTAGCTCAGGCAGATTTCGAAAAAGCTCAAGCAGATCTTAAACTTGCAGAAATAGATTTAAAAAACACTAAAATTATTGCTCCTTTTGCAGGCAAGATAGAAAAAATCTATATTGAAGAAGGTGAAGTAATTAAAAAATTTGATACTCCGTTAGTACAGTTTTTAAATGATAATAAAATTTTAATTGAATCATATATCCCAGAAAAATTAATTTTTGCTATTGATGCTATAGAAAATGTCACTGTAAATTTTTCTGACGAAATCATTAAAAAAGCTGAGTTAAATTATATTGCAAATTTAGCTGATCCTGAAACTAAAACCTACAAGATAGAACTAGCTGTCGACAATATTGATGGTTTAATTAAAGATGGTATGACTGCTAAGGTTACTTTTTTAACTAATCCAGAAGTTGCTCATAGGATTAAAGCCTCCACTTTAACTATTGATGAGGCTGGTAATATTGGAGTAAAACATATTACAGCAGAAAATCTAGTTATCTTTAGTGAAGTAAAAATCATAGCTGAAGAAGGCGAGGAGATTTATGTCTCAGGCTTACCAAATAGCGCTGAAATAATCACTGTTGGGCACAGCTTCGTTAAAATTGGTGACCAAGTACAAATTAAGCAAGATAAAGTTTCTGATGAGCCTAATTGATAATCTGATAGCTAGACGTAAAGCTTTTACTTTTTTATTTATAGTACTGGTTTTTCTTGGTTTTAAATCATATCAGAATATCCCGCGTGAAGAATATCCAGATGTACAAATTCCTATAGTATTTGTTTCACTTGATTATGAAGGTATTTCTCCTGAGGATGGTGAAAAGCTTTTACTAAAACCTGTAGAAAAAGAAGTTCAATCCATAACTGGCGTCAAGAAAATGACTTCTTATGCTATTGAGGGTAAAGCCTCTGTAGTTTTAGAATTTGATGCAGGTTTTGATAGCGACAAAGCTATTGATGATGTTAGAGAAAAAATAGATCTAGCTAGACCAGAATTGCCTACAGATATTGATGAGCCTAAAATAAAAGAAATAATCTTTAGTGAATTCCCAGTACTAAATGTTATTTTAACTGGCGCGGTGAATGAAAGAGCTTTAGTAAGAATTGCGCGTAATTTACAAGATAGAATTGAAGAAATCTCCGAAGTATTAGAAGTCAATATTGCGGGTGATCTTGAAGAGACTGTAGAAATAGTCATTGATCCTATAAAGCTTGAAGCATTTGGCATATCTTTTTCTGTCATTGAAAGAATCCTTAATAATAATCGCCTAGTTACAGCTGGAGCATTAATTTCAGGCTCAAGCCGTTATGCAGTTAAGATACCAGGCTTACTTGAAGACCTTGATGATATTTTAGAACTACCATTAAAATCTAATGGTGATCGCGTGGTTAAAGTTGCAGATATTGCTGAAATTAAAAAAAGCTATAAACCAAGAACCTCAATTGCTCGGGTTAATGGACAAACTGCTGTAACCTTAGAAGTTTCAAAACGCTCTGGTGAAAATGTAATTGCGACAGTTAGAAAAGTTAGAGAGCTAGTAGAAATAGAACGTAAATTCTTACCTGAAACTTTAGAAATTATCTTTGCTCAAGATTCATCTGCACGTATTATGACCTCAAATGATGATTTGCAAAATAACATTATTTTTGCAGTACTCTTAGTTTTAATCACTTTGCTTTTTACCGTAGGTTTAAAACCTGCATTTTTAGTAGCGCTAAGTATTCCTGGTACCTTTGTTTTAGCAGCACTTATTTTAAAGCAGCTTGATATTAGTTTGAATATTGTGGTGCTATTTTCACTTATTCTCTCAGTTGGCCTTTTAGTTGATGCAGCTATTGTAATTACTGAATATGCAGATCGTGAATTAAGCAAACATAATTCTGGTATCAAAGCATTTTCTGCTGCTGTAAAAAGAATGGCTCTGCCTATCATAATTTCTACCATCACTACTTTAATAGTATTTATGCCTTTGCTTTTTTGGCCAGGTGTAGTTGGTCAATTCATGCTCTTCATTCCGCTTACCTTAATAATTACCCTATCCTGCTCTTTATTAATGGCTTTAATCTTTGTACCAATTATTGGCTCTTGGTCTAGTAAAGATAAAGAAAGCGACTTACGCTCAAAATTCGCTAAAAATTTTGTAAGAGCCTATGGCAAGCTGGTAACTAAAGTCCTACATTTTCCAGTAATTTTTGCTTTAATAGTCTTTATGGCACTGATTAGCTCAATTTATAGCTTTGCAAAATTTGGTAAAGGTTCTGAGTTTTTTCCAGAGATTGAACCTGACAATGCATCTATTAATATTAGAGCTAGAGGAAATCTATCTATCTATGAAAAAGATGAAATCGCTCAAAAAGCCGAAGAATTAATGGGCCATGATAAAAAGCAAATTACCACAATATATTCACGTATTGGTGATACAGGCAGTAATCAAGGTGATAATGCAGGACCAGCAGACACTATTGCAGCTTTACAATTAGAGCTTAATGATTGGCGCTACCGAGATAAGGCTAAAGATATTTTAGCTGATCTTGGTACAAAACTTTCAGAGATGTATGGTATTATTATCGAGGCTGACCAAGAAAAGAAAGGACCAGCTTCAGGAAAAGATATTCAAATAGAAGTTAGCTCGCGCAATACTAAAATAATAGATGTTAATGCATTGAAACTTGTTGAATTTATGCAAGCTTCAGAGCTATTTAAAGATATTGAAGATTCACGACAATTACCCTCAATTGAATGGAAATTTGACGTTGATCGCGAATTAGCTGAACAATCTGGTTTAACTGTTAGTGAAATAGGTAATTATATGAAATTAGTAACTAATGGTATTGTAGCTACTAGTTATCGTCCAGATTATAGTGACGATGAAGTTGATATAGTAATTAGATTTCCAGAAGAATACCGTAATATTTCACAATTTGATTTATTAAAAGCAATTTTACCAAATGGCGATGCTGTACCAATTACTAGTTTCATAACCCAAACTGCTCAGCAAGAAGTTAATAAGATTGATCGTATAGATGGTTATAGAGTTGTAACCATTAAAGCCAATATTACTGAAGGAACTTTAACTAATATAGGTGTTAAGCAAATTGCTGAATGGTTAGCAGCTGGCAATTTATCGCCAGAAGTGAATGTTAAATTTGGTGGAGAAGACGAAGATAGCAAAGAAACTGGAGCATTTTTACAAAGTGCCTTTGGTATTGCCTTATTAGTAATGGCCCTAATCTTAGTTATTCAGTTTAACTCTATCTATAAAATGATCATTATTATAAGTGCGGCTTATCTTTCTACTGCTGGAGTGTTAATTGGTTTATTAGTAAGCAATAGCCCTTTTGGTATTGTAATGTGTGGTGTCGGTATTATCTCACTTGCTGGTATAGTGGTTAACAACAATATTATCTTTATTGATACTTATGATAGATTAAGAAAAAACAGCATTAGCCCGGTAAGAGCTATTGTCTCAACTGCCACAAAACGTCTTAGACCTATTTTGCTTACTTCTATTACTACTGTCTTAGGTTTATTACCTATGGTTTTTAGTATGAATATTAATTTCTTTTCTAGGGAGGTTTATTTTAATTCACCATCAAGTGATTGGTGGCAACAATTATCCACTACAATTGCTAGCGGCTTAATTTTTGCGACTATTTTAACCTTATTCTTTACCCCTGCTCTACTGTTGATTGGAGAAAAATGTAGTTACTTTTGGCAAAAGAAATTAAGTAAAAAGAGCAATTAAACTGATAAAACCTTAATAATCTGACTAATAGATTTATGTTAACTATCTACGGAATAAAAAATTGTGACACTGTCAAGAAAGCTTTGAAATGGCTTGAAGAAAACAACTGCGAATATCAATTTCATGACTATAAAAAATCAGGAATTGATGAGCCTTTTTTAAAATCACTGATTGATAAATTAGGTTGGGAAAATGTACTAAATCTTAAAAGCAGAACTTGGCGTTTATTAAGTGACGATAAAAAACCTAGTAATGCATCCGCTGCTCTAAAACTAGCTAAAGAACAAACTTCTATAATCAAACGACCTATCTTAGATAATGGTAATAGTGAACAAATTATCGGTTTTAAAGCAGAGGATTATAAAAATCTTATGCTAAAAGATTAGCGTCTCTAGTATTTTTTAAATCTAAAACAATAATCCTTTACAACAGAGCTATTTTATTGCATAAAAACTTCGCTAAAATAATTTTAGCCTATCTTATTTCATGAAGAAAAGACTAAATAAGATACCCAGATATAAATTAAAAAGGGTATATTATTTAAGTATTTTTAATGAGCATGAGAGCAAAAAAGTGTGATGAAAATAAGATACCCTTTTTTAAGGGCCAGTAGCTCAGTTGGTTAGAGCACGTCGCTCATAACGATGTGGTCGTGGGTTCAAGTCCCTCCTGGCCCACCATTCTTAAAATAAATTTGTCTACCAATGTTTTAGACCTTGAGCACCCCATTTATTTGGCGCCATTGGATTACCAAAAATAGAGGCATCTTCAAGTCTAAGTGGATAACCTTGACCCGATGCTTTTGGTGTCATGCCCGCTTCTCTTAAAGTTGATACCGCAACATGTCGACAAAAAATCATGGCAGATGACCAACCATTTAGATAATAGGTATTATTATCAATCACCATCTCCTTATCCTTATTATATTTATAAAAAGTTTTATAATAATCATTGGCAAATCCTGTTGATAAACCAGTTTCACAACCATCTAACCAACCTTGTTGATAATCAGGCGGACCATCCGGCATTTGCTTAAATAATCTACTTTTTGGCGCAAAAATACTATCCTTGGTTGGATTACATGCGCCTAATAATAAGCTAAAAATAATAATAAATATGTTAAATAATTTTACTTTGAACATTGAAATATACCTTTACATCCGACAAACATTGTATTCCACCATGCCTCACCTTGACCTGGTAATCTTACCCCACCTCCAAAATTTAAATCAACACCTTGTGCAAGAGGATATGCAACTGTTGGGTTACCAGCTTTACTTTTGTGAGATTCTGGTCTTAGCCAAAACCATTTATGCTCAGGCTCAATAAATGCATCTATTGGCTCAAATGCATAACGATTAACAATATGAAAGCAATATAAGTAACCTCTTCGCCAAGCATCATAATATTCATCATCAGCCATTAACTCACCATCTTGTTCATATCTAAAAAACATCTTTTGAAAACTATTTCCACGTGAGTACATTGCTGTATTACAACCTTGTCTAGCACCTTTTACCAAGCCATATGAACCATATTTAGGCAAGTCAATGTTGGCAGGATATAGCACATATTTTGAGCATGAAGTTAAGGCTGATAATGTTAATAATAAGATAAGTATTTCTTTCATATATAAGCCTATAGAAAATTTCTTCTTCCTGACTCCATAAGGTCATAGTAACGATGACAATACCAGAAGGCAGTTTTCCAACCTGCATTATATTTTGGGTTAAAACGATCACCCTCGATATAACGAGCATCTTTAAAAAAGCGGTATACAAATTTATGCTTAGTTTTACCATTTGCACCTTTACCGCTGTTACAACCATCTACCCAACCACGACGATATTCTTCTGGCCCTGGCGGTGCATCTGATAATAGGTTTTTTCTAATACTGCCTGGCATAGCTTTATTTTGTAGACTCCAACTAACTCTAAAAAATGAGGCTGGCCTACCAATTGCCATTGATTTCATCCATAGATAACAGTAGGTAAAAGCATCTTGCCAGGTTCTACGATATAATAGTGATCTATTGTTAAGTACCGGATGTTTATAGTAACCTTGGAAAGTACTTGCGAATAAATTATATTGATTCTCAGACATTCCAGAATTACAGCCATCAGTAAATCCCGCCTGGAACTCAGGCGGTCCAGGTGGTGGAGTTTTTTTAGCCCATACAGGTTTAGACAAAAAATTTATCATCTTATTACTACATGAACCTAAAGCTAGAAATGTTACCAAAAATAATATTTTCCACATAAATTCTTACGCAACAACGTTATCAAGTAAGTACAGACAATGCTCTTCTCCATCAAAGAAACCAGCTGCATAGACTCTATTTTGAGTCAATAACCAACCATCAAATTCAGGTTTTATATTTCTAAGCATACCCTGTGCTGCAATACCAAATGAGGATTTACAACCATCTCTAAAACCCTTAGTGTAATCATCATCACCATCAGGTAGACCTCTGGCCATATAGGGACGACCTCTCAAACCCCAATCCCATGATTTAGGCATACTCCACGCTTCATGCACACATGAGCTTAAAGTTAAGAAAATGATTGATAATGTAAAAAAACGTCTGATTTTGCTCATTTACCGCCTAAAATTAAAATGCACGTATATTATAGCATATTTTTAGGCTTAGAGCAAATGCAAGGCAGGTTTGAAGCTAAAGAAAGAAAACCAGGCTTAGAAACGATCCAACTTATATGCTAGAACGCAAGTTTTTGAATTTTCATAGTTTGCGTAGGTAGCAAGATCTGTAAGGCAGCTACCACTTACGCCTAGAGGCGCATAATTGCTACCAATAAAGGCTATAAGATTGCCTTCTGAAGGATGAGCATCATCTATTTTTTTATCGTAGCGTAACGCATCTTTGGGCAGCAAATTTCCTAACAAAGGCATATTGCTTACATCTGCAGCAATGTCTAAACCACCTACTACTAAATAATTTCTTTCTGCAACTGCAATATCAAGGCTAGAGCCAGATTTTCTAGAAAAACTACTATAGTGATGAGCCGCATATCTCCCGTAATTATCATAATTTGTTTTTGGAAAAATATCTTCATCTGTAGGAGTAGAAGAGCTTGATATAGTAAATTCTGGGTTTACAATATTAGCCGCTTTAAGATGCAACCAAAATTTTGAAAACTCAGCGGGGCTCTCAATTAAACCATCGCCATCACCCGAACAAATATCCGAGCCACCATTATCTCCTAAACAATTATTACCAAAAAATTGGGCTGCTTTAGCAAAATCACCAGGATATTGTCTATATGTACTTATGAAACTAACTACCGAAGTTTTGTATTTTTCAAGATTAGAAATATCTTTATTAAGAGCTGTAGTATTTAAAAGTCTGCTCCCTGCTACTATACCAACAGCGAGTAAACCAATAATAATCAAAGTAACTGATAATTCTACTAATGAAAAAGCTCGGTTATTTAACATCATAAATATTAGTAGCTTAGCACTACTTAAGTGATCAATAGATAAATCTACTTACCAGTCATGATTCTATCAACTAACTGCTGCGTAGTAGGTATAAAACCATCAGCATAATATGGATCAGCAGCAAATTTAAAGGCATTATGACCAGCAAACATTAGCTCATTATCAACATTACCATCTACAATAATATTTTGTAGAGTTTTTTGAATACAGAAACTTCTAGGATCAGGTTTCTTACCTGTAGTATAATTATGCTCTTCTGAACTATACCAATTACTAAATTTACAAGCAGTTAAACAACCCATGCAATCAGCTTGATCCTTTTTAATTTCCATAGCTTTTTCAGGAGATACAAAAATAAGCGTGCTATCTTCAGTTTTCATCACCTCGGTAAAGCCTTGGCTTTTCCAATTTTCAGCTAATTTAGCAGAGTCTTGATCTGTAAAAAATTGACGATTTCTTCTACCATAAGTAACTGCAACATTATGCTCTGCTGTTGCCTCACTACTATATGCAACTTGACGATCAGATCTAGCTCGCAATTCTTTGATAAAATCATTATTGACTGCTGATGAATAAAAACCTGTTGGGCTGAAACGGTTTAAAAAAACATCACCTTCTTTTAAAGTAAGTAGCTTTTGCTTCCATTCTTCAGGAGCAGGGTTCTCTTTAGTTACAATTGGCCTTGTACCATATTGAAAAGCAATTTTACCAATTTTTTTATCATCTAACCATTCAGCGTAATCTTCTAAGTGCCAAACTCCTCCTGCCATGATAATTGGTACATCTTCAAGACCCACCTCATTCATAAAAGCACGAATTTCAACAAGACGTGGATATGGATCTTGAGCTTGATTAGGATCTTCAGCATTAGAAAGACCATTATGCCCTCCTGCTTTCCAAGGATCTTCATAAACTACCCCACCAATATATTGTGAAAATTTTGAGTAAGATCTTTTCCATAAAGCTCTAAATGCACGCATTGATGAAACAATTGGATAATAAAAGAAATCATATTTTTCTGCGAGAGGCCCCAAACGATAAGGCATACCTGCACCACAAGTGATACCATGAATTAAGCCTTTTGCTTTTTCCATAACACCATGAATGATACGCTCTGTACCAGCTGCTTCCCAAAGTAGATTCATATGGATTCTACCGGTATTTTTTGCAATATCTGCAGCAATACGTGCTTGATCAATAGCAGCTTTAATTGAATGCTGCATTAATTCTTCATGTTTTTCTAAACGAGTTTTACCTTTGTAAATAAGAGGTATTGCCTCTCCATTTGCATCGATTCTTTCAGCATTTACGCCTGAAAATGTTCCAACTGCTCCTGTGGCAGCAAAATGGCCTGCACTAAAGCCGTTACTCACTCCAACACCCTTACCACCTTCAATAATTGGTAAAGTTTCTAGCCCAGAAAGAGCTAATGATTTTAATCCTGATAACAAAATAGATTCACCTGTATGATTTCGATTTAACATTCTATATAAGCACATTTTAAGGTCAAATTATTAATTGATCTTAATAAGTCAATTAACGTATAATGACGGCTTACATGTAAAATGTCTTATGATAAAATTACTACCGTCCCCTCGGTAAAATTTTTGTCTAAGGTAAAATCACTCGGGAATCTAATGTGTAAAATATCATGAAAAAAAACGCATCCACACCAATGATGCAACAATATTTGGATTTAAAAGATAAGTATCCAGATTGCATTCTATTTTACCGTATGGGTGATTTTTATGAAATGTTTTATGAAGATGCTGTTAAATCTGCAACAATTCTTGATATTGCCTTAACAAAAAGAGGTAAAGAAAAAAACCAAGATATACCAATGTGCGGTGTACCTTTTCATGCTTATCAATCTTACTTAGAAAAGCTTATTAAAGCTGGTAATCGTGTCGCAATATGTGAACAGCTTGAATCACCAGAAGAAGCAAAAAAACGTGGCTATAAAGCTGTTGTAAAAAGAGATGTAGTAAGAGTAGTCACTGCCGGTACAGTTATTGAAGATAATTTACTTGATCCAAAAGCAGAAAATTACTTACTTGCTGTTTGTGCCAACAAACAAAAATGTGCACTTGCTTGGGCTGATATCACCACAGGAAATTTCAATTTTCAGCTAATTAACAAAAATGAACTAGCAGATAAATTAGCAATTATTGCTGCACGAGAAATTATTCTTAGTGATAATCTACTTGCTGACCAAGAATTAAAAGAACTCTTTTTAGAATATAAAGAAAAGCTAGTTAATTTTCCTGACAGCTATTTTGCTACGCAAAAAAATAAAGAAATCTTAAAAGATTATTATCAGTTAAAATTCACTGATGGTTTAGCTTTACAAGATGACCTTGCCTTTGCAAGCTGTGGGGCAATAATCAGCTATTTACAAGTTACGCAAAAAGAACAGCTTCCTGTATTAAATCTACCACAAACAGCTGAGCAAAGTAACTATCTTGAATTAGACCGTACCTCACTTAATAGTTTAGAGATTTTTAATAGTAGCGAAAAAAATAATTCGATCATTGCCCTACTCGATAAATGCATGACCGCTCAGGGTTCACGCTTTTTACGCACTCAATTAGCACGGCCTATCAAAGATAAAAAAAAGCTAGAGCAAAGATTAAAACAATTAAGCTATTTTTATGAGCAAAATGCGCAACAAGATAATTTACGCAGCTTGCTCAAAAATTTTCCTGATGCAGAGCGCGCTATGCATAAATTACTTATTGGTAAAGGCAGCGCCAGAGAATTTTTGATCATCGTAAATAGTTTAAAAGTAATTTTAGAGCTAGTAGCTTATGCTGATGAACATGCAGAGTTTGCAGAATTTTTTGCTAATTATCTAAAAAAATTACAAAATTTTTCTGAGCTATTTATAGAATTTAATATTTTTAGTGAATCACCACCTTTATTACTACGCGAAGGAGGCTTTATTCGTCCTGGAATTGATGATGAATTAGATCGCTTAAAGAATCTTAAAAGTAATGCTAAAGAAAAAATAGCCGAGCTAGAAGTCAAATATCGAGAAGCTACGAGCATTAATAATCTAAAAATTAGAGCAACTAATATTATGGGTTATTACATAGAAATTCCTTCTAGCCAAGCAGGTAAAATGAATCAGGAAGAATTTGCACATAAGCAAACCTTAGCTAATAATATCAGATATACTTCTAGAGATTTGCAGCAAATAGAGGCAGAGCTTGCTAATTCAGCAGATTTAGTATTACAGCTTGAATTAAAGATTTTTGCTGAGTTGCTTGAAAAACTTCGCGCCAACTTTGCCAGATTTAGCGAAGCATTTACCTCGATAGCAATATTTGATTTCTATAGTAATCTAGCCTATGTCGCGCACAAGAATGGCTTTTGCAAACCAGAAATTGTAGCAAAGAATATTTTAGAAATTAGCGGCGGCTTTCATCCTGTGGTTAAAAACAACTTAAAGCTAATGGCTGAAGATTTCACCGCTAATGATTGCAACCTCGCTAAGGAACAATTAATGTGGCTGATCACTGGTCCAAATATGGCAGGTAAATCAACCTTTTTAAGACAAAATGCTTTAATTATATTACTAGGACAAATAGGCTCTTATGTGCCTGCCACACAGGCTAAAATTGGCGTCACTGACCGTATATTTTGTCGTGTTGGTGCAAGCGATGATTTAGCAAGGGGCAGATCAACTTTCATGGTTGAAATGCTTGAAGCAGCCAATATCTTAAATAATGCAACAGAGCGCTCTTTTATTATCTTAGATGAAATTGGTAGAGGCACAGCCACATTTGATGGAGCATCTTTAGCAGGCAGCATCATTAAATATATCCATGATAAAGTTGGTGCACGCACTTTATTTGCTACTCATTATCATGAACTAGGAGATTTTATCAAACAATTGACAAATTTTGCTAGCTATCATGTCTTGGTCAGTGAATCAGCTGGTCAAATTAACTTTAAGCACCAAATTGTAAAAGGCTTAGCTAGCAAATCTTATGGTGTGGCTGTAGCAGCGCTGGCTGGCATGCCTAAAGAAGTTATTAGTGATGCTAAGAAATTATTAGCTGATATGGAAGAAGAAGCTGCTTTAAAAGATAAATTACAGCTTTCCTTATTTGAGCAAGCTGCAGATGTGCCAAACACCACAAGTGCTAATGTTAATGCTGAAAGTGAACGACTTAATAAGGAGGAACTTGAGATTCTTGAAAATTTAAAAAATTTAAATATAGATGAAATAACGCCTAAACAAGCTATGGACTTAATTTATGAATATCAAAAACAAATTAAATAAAAATATCTATCTAGATAATGATCTGGTGCTTTTTGCCAATGAGCTTGCAGATCTTAGTGAAAAAATTATCCACAAATATTTTCGCTCTGATGCTTTACAAGATTTTGAAAAAGATGACGCTTCACCTCTTACTATTGCAGATACTGAGGTAGAACAAGCCTTACGCAATTTAATTGAGCAGCGTTACCCAGAGCATGGCATTCATGGTGAAGAATTTGGCGAAACTTCAGGTAATAGCCCTTATAAATGGTATATTGACCCTATTGATGGTACTAGCTCTTTTGTGTGTGGCAAACCAATTTTTACTACTTTAATCGCACTAACTTATGAGCAAAAGCCTATTTTTGGTATTATTAACCAACCTATTTTAAAAGAAAGATGGCAAGGCGGTGATGCTTTTCAGACTAACCTAAATGGTAGCAATATTTCTACTAGACAAATTGCCCAATTAGCTGATGCAATATTTTGTACTACTTCACCCTATTTATTTAATGAGCAACAACTTAAAAAATTTGAGTCAATTAAAGCGCAAACTAAATATCAAAAATATGGTGGAGTATTTTTTGGTGGCGATTCATATTCATATGGTTTGCTAGCTTCTGGTCATGTAGATATTATTTTAGAGGCTGGCCTTAAAGCGCATGATTTTTTAGCATTAGCTCCGGTAGTAAGTTCAGCAGGAGGAATAATCAGTGACTGGCAGGGTAATCCTCTAGAAGAATATTCTAATGGTGAAGTTCTGGCTTGTGGTTCAAAAGAAATACATCAGCAAGTTTTGGAGTTACTTAGGTAGTTTATTTCAAGTTCTAAGACTGATGGGCATTTCGGTACAATTTTAGCTACGCTAAAATCACTCAATGACCGAAATATTAAGGTTGCTCGAGTGATTTTTTATGCAAATAAAAAATTTTACCGAGAGATCCCATAAGCTTTGCTAATAACTAGATTTAGCTCCAAACAAACTTTAATTATCCTAAAAAATACTCAAAAAATAATAGATTATTATTTAACTTTAATTTATAAGGTTTTCGTAGTTATGCAGCATTGTTAACAATTGATATATCATGCTTGTATTTTTGATGAGCACAACTTTTTAAAAGCGCAGCGTATATAGACATACGTGAGCATTTTAAAAGAGTTGTAGCGAATCACTCTGCTAAAATAATAGTGATTTATCGCTGTTATTTTAGAAAAGACTGCACATAATACTACTTTAAAAACACTCAAAGCCGGAATAGCTCAGTTGGTAGAGCATTCGCCTTGTAAGCGACAGGTCGGGAGTTCGAGTCTCTCTTCCGGCACCATTTTTTTAGGTTGTTGATTTTGTCTAAAAAAGCTTTTTCACTTGTCGAACTTTCTCTTGTCATTGTAATTATTGGCTTGTTAATTGGTGGTATATCTGCTGGTAAACAAGTAATCGAAAATGCCAAATTACGCGCTACTATTGCTAAAATTAAGCAATATGAAGTGGCTTTAAATAGTTTTTATACGCAATATAAAAAACTTCCTGGTGATATTGATAATGCTACTGATTTTTGGTCAGGCACTCAAAATGGTGATGCAGATTTTCAGATAGATGCACCATGCACTGGTGGTCCAAATGGTTTGGAATCATTAATAAGTTTAGAGCATCTTAGCCTAGCTGAGTTAATTACTGGTTCATTTACCGGTATTGGTGTTACTGATGGCGCAGAAAGTGAATTAGCAGCTCTTGGCACAAATGTTGATAATTTTCCTTATGCAGGTTCTGCTGCTATTTTTCATTATCTTACAAGCTATACTTTATATAGCTCAGGCCCAACTATCACTACCAATAAAAATGTCTTAAATATTGGTGCACCAAGTGCTAGCTGCCCTACTCTTGATACACCTATTCTTTCTAGCGTAGAAGCTTATATGATTGATCAAAAGCTAGATGATCTAAATCCTGGCACTGGTTATATTCTAAGTGGCGCAGCTACAACAGATTGCGCCGAGACTGTAAATTCAATTTACGAATATAATGTAGATTCAGATGAAACTTGCCTAATTTATTATGTTTTAGAGGGGCTTGATTTGCTATAACTAATCTTCTTTATTTGCACAAATATTGCATATATGATATAGTATTACAAATAAAAGATCAAATATTGCTAGGTATATTTTGCGCAACAGAATAAATCATTTTTTAACAGAGTTAAATGATTGGTGTAATACTGAGCTAAATTATAATGCAATTAATGCTAATAATATTGGGAGAGCTTATTTAGACATATACAATGCATTTTATAACTCAGAAATTTGCAATCAAAATGTAGATTTAGATTTGTCATCATATAATTTACGGCATGTGCCATTTTCAATATTATATATCAGTAGGATTGAGTCACTAAATATTGATAATAATCACTTTAATCAAGAAGAGCTCCAACAATTTTATAATAGATTGGATAATGTATCTGCCATTAATAATCATTTTCTTAGTAATAATTATGAATCTTTATCAATTGCTGTACAGCCAGATGATAGTTCTGTTGAATTCGAGACTTCTTCATGGAGCTCATCATCCGTAGCTACTATAGTGTCTCAAGAATCGCAAAATAGTAATTACAACACATCTAATAACCCATATAATATTAGGCAAATATCAGGATCAGTTTGGCAAGATAGAGTATTAGAAGATCAATTTATTCTTAGGAGGCATAGAGAGAGATAATATAAAGATGGAACTTAGTATTATTTTAAATTTATAGATTTCTCCAATTTAACACCACCAGTCATCAGAATTTCTCGATTCTCATTTAAGATAATTTTAAGAGACCCGCCAGGCATGGTAATTTGCACAGGTAATTCAATTAATTGTTTTTTATAAGCAGCTACTGCCGTAGCACAGGCACCAGTGCCACATGCTGCTGTTGCCCCTGCTCCGCGCTCCCAAGTTTCTAACTTAATATTTTGTGCATCAGCTATATGTGCAATATTGATATTAATATTTTCTGGAAATAAATCTGCAGTTTCAAGACCAGCAACCTCCTCTGCCAAATTTACCTCAGCAATATTCTCAACAAAAAACACTAAATGAGGATTGCCTACATTTACTGCTACTGCTTTGCCAAATTTTTGTGTATCCAACAATTCTAGATTTAATGTATCTAGCTCATATGCTAGAGGAATATCATACCAAGTAAAATTAGCCTGACCCATATTTACTTGGTAATTCTCAGCTATTTTTTTAGTTGCAAGAATACGATTAACTGTTTCTATAGTTGCAGCTTCTTGACCAGAGGTTTGGTAAATTATATCTGCAACACATCTAGTAGCGTTGCCACAAGCATCTGCACAGCTACCATCTTTATTTAAAATTTGCATTTCTAAATCTGCATTTTTTGATGCACGCAAAATTATGAGCTGATCATAGTCATAATCAAATTGATAGTTTTGATAAGCAAAATCTGGGTTTTTACGCAGGTCAAAAATAGCAAATTTATTACCAAGACCATGCATTAAATATAACATAAATTACCTTTTTATTTATAGCCATCCGGCTGGTGAGCAATGCCGAACCACAAGGATGGTGAACATAGCGTTATTAACTATCTCAGATTCCGCCAATTCGGCAGGCTCAGGGAACACATATTCCGATACGCTCATAGTCAAAAAGACTATCAAGGGATCTTTCGGTACTAACCTTCGCTATGCTCAGGTTCACTCAAGAACCGGGTTAATAAGATACTAGTTTTATTAAGCATCCAAATTTGCATTAAGAGCATTCTTCTGAATAAACTCTCTACGCGGCTCAACAATATCACCCATTAAAGTAGAAAAAACTTCTTCTGCTTCATTCTCAGGATTAATACTAACTTGTAGCAGAGTTCTAGTATCAGGATCAAGAGTAGTTTCCCATAATTGATCAGGATTCATCTCACCTAAACCTTTAAAACGCTGAATAGTTAAACCTTTTTTAGCAGTTGCTGTAACTGCAGCTAACATTTGTGTTGGAGTTTTAACAATAGTAATTTTCTCTTTAGCAATAAATTGTAAACGTTCAGAAAAAATATTAGCATATTCACTAATAATTTTTGCAATCTCTGCCGCATCTTTACTATGTTTAGTAGCAGAATTTATAATGAATTTAGTAGTAACACCTCTAGAATTTTTGCTAGTCTCTAAATCATCATTGTCATTTAATTCTGCAGACCATTTAGTACCATATTCATCACTAAGCTCAGCATTTAATCTAGAGCAATATTTTTCCAAAGAAAAATCATCATTAAAAAAGCCAGCAAGCGCAGCTAATTCATAGAGAATTGCTGGATTAGCAACTGTTGCAATATTTTTAATTAGGCTTTCAAATTCAAACAATTTATTGATTAGTGCAGCTAAAGGCTCACCTTCAATTTCTTGAGATTCACCAACTATTAATCTACTAGTGCTTAATGAATGATCTACCAAATAATTTTGTAATTCTTGATCATCTTTTAAGTAAACCTCACTATTACCTTTTTTAACTTTGTAAAGTGGTGGTTGTGCAATATATAAATAACCTTGCTCAACAATTTGTGGCATATGTCTGAAAAAGAAAGTAAGCAGTAAGGTTCTAATATGAGAACCATCCACATCGGCGTCCGTCATAATTACAATTTTATGATAACGCAATTTTTCAACATCAAAATCATTACTACCAATACCTGTACCTAATGCACTAATTAAAGTGCCAATCTCTTGTGAAGCCAGCATTTTATCAAAACGTGCTTTTTCAACATTTAAGATTTTACCTCGAAGCGGTAAAATAGCTTGAGTTTTACGATTTCTTGCTTGTTTAGCAGACCCACCTGCTGAATCACCCTCAACGATAAAAATCTCACTAAGAGCTGGGTCTTTTTCTTGACAATCAGCAAGTTTTCCAGGCAGGCTAGAAATTTCTAAAGCACCCTTTCTTCTAGTTAAATCACGAGCTTTACGAGCAGCTTCACGCGCTTGTGCGGCTTCATTAATTTTGGTAAGGATTAATTTGGCGTCTTTAGGATTTTCTTCAAACCATTTATTAAGGCCCTTATAAACAATTTCTTCAACAACAGGTCTTACTTCGGAACTTACTAATTTATCTTTAGTTTGTGACGAAAATTTAGGATCAGGAACTTTTACAGAGATAACTGTAGTTAAACCTTCACGAATATCTTCACCTGTAATTGCCACCTTATCTTTTTTTGAGCCAATGCCAGATTTATTCACATAGCTATTAACTGCACGAGTAAGTGCTGCTTTAAAACCTGAAAGATGTGTACCTCCATCACCTTGCTTAATATTATTTGTAAAACAATAGACAGTTTCGTGATAGCTATCATTCCATTGTAATGCGATATCTGCCTCAATACCTTCAGAATTATCTCCTTTTACTTCCAAAGTTGGAGAAAGTGCATGACGCGCTTTATCAATATATTTTACATAGGCTGCAATACCACCTTCATAGAAAAAATCTTGCTCTAATTCAGGTTCTGCTCTTTTATCAGTTAGTTTAATTTTTACCCCTGAATTTAAAAAAGCTAATTCTCTGATACGCTTTTCAAGAGTTTGAAAATTAAATTCAATGAATGCAAAAGTATCTTTTGAAGGGAAGAAGGTAACCTCTGTACCTTTTTGGCCATTAGCATCACCAACTAGTTCAACATGTTTAACTGTCTCACCATGTTCAAAACGACAATAATGCTCTTTACCGTCACGCCAGATTCTAAGCTCTAAATATTCTGATAGTGCATTTACTACCGAAACACCAACACCATGAAGACCACCAGAAACCTTATATGAATTTTTATCAAACTTACCACCAGCATGAAGCTGAGTCATGATTACTTCTGCAGCAGAAACACCCTCTTCTTTATGCATATCAACAGGAATACCACGGCCATTATCTCGCACGGTCACGCTACCATTCTTATTAATATTAACAAAAATATCATCACAATGACCAGCTAATGATTCGTCAATTGCATTATCCAGAACCTCATAAACCATGTGATGTAGTCCCGAACCATCATCTGTATCGCCAATATACATTCCAGGTCTTTTTTTTACTGCCTCAAGACCTTTTAATACTTTAATCGATGATGCTTTATAATCATTTGCCATGTTAGTTTCTTCCTCAATATTTTCTGAATTTTTTTTATGTGCTCGCATAGTTTTATTCTAGTTTTAAAAACATGAAATTTATATTAATTTTTCTTTAATTAGGCAAGTAAAACTATAGGGCATTATCTTGAATTAACATATTGCACACGCTTTTATAAAACATAGCACTTTTTAGTAGCATGTTTTAGCAGAGTAGCTCGCTTCCACTATTTAAAAATGCTCACCTATATTTGATAGGCTAAACGTTTCAAAAGTTGAGCTCGCCAAAAATCCAAACACACTATATTAATTCAAAATAGACCCAAATAAAATACATAATAATAAATACGGTTCTCGAGTGGCTGAACGAATGTGAAGCTGTACCGAGAGATCCTTTAGCTAATTTCTAAGACTCACCCAGCCTTTCGCTACAATTTTTTTTAACGCCAAAAATCACTGAAGAACTTAAAGCCCTAATTATCTATGTCTTGGATAATCTGTGCACCATGCTCCGCAATGAATTTGCGCAATAACTTTGTGGCTTCATTAATTTGCTGTTCATCTAGCCCTCTAAAGACCAAAGAAGTTCCCAATTTATCACCACGTATAAAAGGATAGCTACCAATCTCGATATCAGGATGACGATATTGAATATTAGCTAAAGGCTCTGCCAAATCACCTTCAGTAATATATGTACTAATTGTATGTGATTTTTTTTGCGGACCAGCATTTAAATGCTCTTCCGCAGCTTTTACCATAGCTTTCATTATTGCTGGCACTCCTGCCATAACAAAAACATTCTCAATTTTAAAACCTGGCGCTGCACTAATAGGATTATTTAACAATGTAGAGCCTTCTGGCAAATCAGCCATTTTAAGACGTGCTGCATTAAGCTCTTTATCAGTTTTTTCATAATGCTCTTCAAGAAGACGAACAGCTTTTGCATCACGATAAAGCTCTACACCAAAAGCTTTAGCAATAGATAAGGCAGTTATATCATCATGCGTTGGACCAATACCGCCGCTAGTAAATACATAATCATATTTATACCGCAATTCATTAACAGCACCAATAATTTGCTCTTCATCATCACACACAAATCTTGCTTCAGCAAAATTAATGCCCAGCTTGTTTAACTCAACAGCTAAAAAATTAAGATTTTGATCAGGAGTTCTGCCGCTTAGAATCTCGTTGCCAATTATAATAAAAGCTGCTGTTTGTTGTTTTTTTGCTGTCATCTTTACATCAAATTATGTCTAAACTAGAATAGCATGTCTCATTTATATATCAAAGATAATGACCATAAAAATTCATAAAGCTAATGATTTCCAAAAAATGCGTAAAGCAGGAAAATTAGCGGCACAAACTTTAGACTATATTGCACCTTATGTTAAGCCCGGAGTAAGCACAGAGGAGCTTGATAAATTATGTCATGATTTTATTATCAAACATCAAGCAATTCCTGCTCCACTAAATTATAAAGGCTTTCCAAAATCAATCTGCACCTCAGTAAATCATGTAATCTGTCATGGCATCCCGGGCAACAAAAAATTGAAAAATGGTGACATCATAAATATTGATGTAACAGTTATCGTAGATGGCTGGCATGGTGATACTAGCAGAATGTATTTTGTGGGTGAACCACCTATTAAAGCAAAAAAATTAGTAGATGTTACTTATCATGCGATGCTAGCAGGTATAGAGCAAGTAAAACCAGGTAATTCTCTTGGTGATATTGGCGCAGCAATTCAAAACATTGCAGAAGCAGAAGGCTATTCAGTAGTTAGAGATTTTTGCGGCCATGGTATTGGCCAAACATTTCATGATGCGCCAAATGTTTTACATTATGGCACAGCTGGTGAAGGTGATATTTTAAAAGAAGGCATGTTTTTTACCATAGAGCCTATGATCAATATTGGTAAATATCATACTAAAACCTTATCAGATGGTTGGACAGTAGTAACCAAAGATAAATCTTTATCTGCTCAATTTGAACATACTATAGGAGTTACTAAAGATGGTTATGAGATCTTCACTCTCTCTCCTACAGGACTACATAATCCTCCTTATTAAAGGTAAAAACTTTCTCCAGAATGAGGAGGTATGTTTAATCGCTCAGGCAGTCCTCGAATTTTATCAAAGAATAGTTAGACACTGTTAGCTAATTATTAAATTTCCATATTCTTTCCTATTTTTGCTTATTTTGTACAAAAATTTATTCGAATATATCCAGATATTAGAAAAAATTTTTGTAAAAAAACGCTAAAAATATCAAAAAATCTAAAAACAGAATAATTAGCTAACAGTGTCTAATAAAATCCTGTGGAATCTCGCTCTAAACATACCTCCTCATTCTTTACATGAATAATAATTTTATATAGTCACTGGAGTTTAGCTGTGCATTTGCGTATCAGGAGCATTTGTGAATAGCCATTTTGCTATCACAAAGCGCAAGCAAATCAGAGCTAAACTCCAGTGACTATATTTATAATAACTTTGCTGAATAAATATGCATAATGTTATCTAACAACAACTTTTCTTAGATGATTTATTAAAACTTGCTTATAGCAATATTTTGTGGCAAAGATGAAATCTCTTAAAAAAGGAGTAAAATGCAAATTGTACAAAATAAAAAATTTAATAGCTTAATTATCTGCTTTGGCCTGTTTTTTCTTATTTTAGGCTTGCCTGACAAATTTTTTGCCTCAGAAAAAGTTCAAACTATCTTGGCTATCGGAGCATTAATGTTCTCGCTCTGGGTAACTGAAACTTTTCCTATAGCTATAACCTCCTTAATACCTATCCTACTTTTTCCTGTGATGGATGTAATGGACATTAATAAAACTGCTAGCTATTACGGCAGTAAGATCATCTTTTTATTTTTAAGTGGCTTCATCCTCGCTTTGGCCTTGGAAAAATGGCATCTCAATAAAAGAATTGCTCTCAATATTTTAAAATTAACAGGTAATGGACCACGCAATATTTTGCTTGGTTTTATGCTTGCTACTGCCTTACTTAGTATGTGGATCAGCAATACTGCAACTACAGTGATGATGCTACCTATAGCGCTTTCAATGATTTATGCCATCGATGATAACCCTGATCCTAATTTCTCTAAAACCTTAATGATTGCTATAGCTTATGCTGCTTCAATTGGAGGTATCGCTACAATTATTGGTACACCGCCAAATGCAATATTAGTAAATTACTTAAGTGAATCACAAAATTATGATATTAGCTTCTTTTTTTGGTTTGTAAGATTTTTACCTCTAACCATCATTGTACTGATGGGTGTCTGGGCCTTTCTAGCTTTCTTTAAGCTTAAAAATACTGCAATGCCTACTTCAAAAACTACAGAAGTTATTGATAAAGAGCTTAAAAAATTAGGAGCCATGTCTTATGAAGAAAAGCTAGTAATGAGTATTTTTGCTTTCACAGCTCTGAGCTGGATTTTTAAAGGCTTACTACCTTTTAAAATTGATGATGTAGCAATTGGTATTTTCGGTGCAGCCTTAATGTTTATCGTGCCTTGTAAAAACTCTGATGATTACTTGCTTAATTGGGGTGATACAAAAAATCTTTCTTGGGGAACCTTACTACTTTTTGGTGGTGGTTTTGCTTTAGCTAAAGGTATGGAGAATTCTGGCTTTATTGATATTATTGGTAATTACATCGAGCATATCTCGCAAGGTAAATTAATTATTGCGCTACTCGTCTCAATTTTTATTGCGATCTTTCTTACAGAATTTATGAGTAATTTAGCCTTAACTGCAATTATTGTACCAGTACTTGCTGCAATTTCGATTACTTATACCGGTAATCCTTTGGCTTTATCTATGCCAGCTGCAGTTGCTACCTCATGCGCTTTTATGACGCCAATGGCCACACCGCCAAATGCCATTGTATTTTCTAGCGGCTTTATCAAAATGAAAGATATGATTAAAACTGGTATTTTTTGTAATCTCTTCAGCTTTGTTACCATCTTTATCTATGCTAAGCTGGTGATTAATTAGCAAAATAATCAATTGCTGCAAAGCCAATAATATTAAGCATATCTAGCCTCTTTATATTTTGCGGCTTAATTCCTCCTAATGCCACTATATTACTGAAGCCTTTAGTCTGTTTAGCAAATCTTACTGTACCTAAAGCCTGCTTACCTGGATGTGAGCTTGTCATAAATAATGGTGAGTAAAAAATTAAATCGCGCTTGGCGCCATTGGCAGCGATAATTGAGCTATATTTATGACAAGAATTACTCAGCAAAAATCTACTATTATATTGTTTAGATCTAACTTGCTTCTGGTTTTCCTTGTAATGTATACCATCAGCTTTTAGTAATGTGGCAATTCTTATAGAGGCGCTAATAAAAAAATATATTTTATTTTGCCAACAAATTTTGCGGCAAAGCTGCAAATATACTCTGCTGTAATTTTGCATATCACGCATGATAAAGATTGAGCCTTGTGGTAATTTTTTTATAATCAGATGCGGTTCTTTTATTTTGTGGTAATCACTAAATAAAACCTGGCCTGAAAATTTTTTATAAAAACTATTTCTGTTAAGCATGATGACAGTTGAAAATAATCTCAAAAATATAAAAGAGCAAATTACTAAAGAAGCACAAAATTGGCAAAGAGCTATACCAAAATTAATTGCAGTAAGTAAAAGACAAGAGCTCAGCAAAATAGAAGCTGCTTTAGAAGCTGGCCAGAGAATCTTTGGTGAGAATCAAGTACAAGAAGCATCACAAAAATGGCCAGAGTTAAAAAAAATCTATAGCAACATTGAGCTGCATTTAATTGGTCATTTACAAAGCAATAAAATCAAAGATGCATTAAATTTATTTGAAGTTATCAGTACTGTTGATAGCGAAAAATTAGCCCGAAAAATTGCAGCACAATTTAATACAGCATCTATTACTAAAAGCTTTCTGATTCAGATTAATATCGGAGAAGAAGAACAAAAATACGGCATTAATCCTAATGAAGCTGTAACTTTTATAAAATATTGCCAGCATGATCTTAAATTACCTATTAAAGGCATTATGTGCTTACCACCGCAACATGAAGCTGCAGCACCTTATTTTGCTTACATGCATAAAATAGCTCAGCAAGCAAATTTAAATTATATTAGCCAAGGTATGAGCGGTGATTATCTTGATGCAATCAAAGTAGGTACTAATGAAGTAAGAATTGGTAGCGCAATTTTTGGTAAAAGATTAAATAAAATAAGTTAATAGCTTAGCTAATAAGCTCTAATTCGCTTGAGCTTTCTAAATGCCAGGCAAGCATTTATAAATACTCCTGATACGCAAATGCATATTCACTAGCTAAGCTACTAAAAAATTATTTCTGGGAATAAAAAAGGGGATCTGATTTGTCGACCCCCATTTATTTGTTCATACTCTAATGGGCATATTGCACATATATATATGGCAATATAACCGAGTATGATAAAAACATTGTTGCGGCTAGTATTAAGCCAAAATCATATAGTTTCACAACCTACCATGTCGAACTATTCAATTGTCAGAATAGCTTAGTAGGTAATATAATCCACTTGTATAAAACTAGGTAATTCAACTTATTGGTGTATTACTTCAAAATGACTATCAGTTTCCTGGGTTTTAACTGGTCCTGAATAGAATTTTTTTATAAAATCTTCAATGGAAGCTACTCTTTGCTCTATTAGTTCTAGAGCCTCGATTTTATTATCTTCGAGTAATTCTATAAGTTTTTCCTCATAAAGATTTTGCAAGTCAGTATCTAACTTGAGCTTAACCTTACCCATTCCTTTAACTTTAATAGATATCATTTTTTACCTCCTTAAAATGAATATATATTATAACATTTTTTTTAGCGAAGCACAAATATAAAGTTGCTATTGCTAACTGTGGGGATTGGCATTATGATTTTGCTGATTAAATTTAAGTAAAAATATTGGTCATTTCAATGAAGCAAATAGTCGAACCAGAAATTACAAAAGAGCTGATTGCAAGCCACGGTCTTAATGAAGCAGAATATCAAAAAATTTTGGATATTTTAGGTAGAGAACCTAACCTGACTGAGTTAGGTATTTTTTCTGTTATGTGGAGTGAGCACTGCTCTTATAAATCGACCAGATTACATTTAGCTAAATTGCACACAAAAGAACCTTGGGTAATTTGCGGCCCAGGTGAAAATGCTGGTATTATTGATGCTGGTGATGATGATGCAATCATCTTTAAAATGGAAAGCCATAACCACCCTTCTTACATTGAACCTTATCAAGGTGCAGCAACAGGTGTAGGAGGAATTATGCGCGATGTTTTTACGATGGGTGCTAGACCTATAGCAATTCTTGACTCGCTACGTTTTGGCAAAATTAACCACCCTAAAACTAAACATTTAGTATCAGGAGTTACTGCTGGCATATCAGGCTATGGTAATTGTGTTGGTGTGCCAAATATTTCTGGTGACACAATTTTTCATAAATCATTTAATGGTAACATCTTAGTTAATGCTATGTGTGTTGGACATGCTAAACAAGATAAAATCTTTTATTCTGCTGCTTCGGCAGTTGGCGCCAAAGTAATGTATGTTGGTGCAAAAACTGGTCGTGACGGTATTCACGGCGCTACTATGGCCTCACAAGAATTTAGTGAAGGCTCAGAAGAAAAGCGCCCTACTGTTCAAGTTGGCGATCCTTTTAAAGAAAAACTACTTATCGAAGCATGTTTAGAATTAATGGCTGAAGATGCAATTATTGCCATTCAAGATATGGGTGCTGCAGGTCTTACCTCTTCATCTTTAGAAATGTCTAGTAAAGGTGGTGCTGGTATTTTTATTAATTTAGATCATGTGCCACAAAGAGAAACTGGTATGAGTGGTTATGAGATTATGCTTTCTGAAAGCCAAGAAAGAATGCTAATGGTAATTAAACCAGAGAAGCAAGATCTAGCTCAGCAGATTTTTAGCAAATGGGATTTAGATTGCGCAACTATTGGAGAAATAACTGATAGCAAACATCTAGTACTAGAACATCATGGTAAAATTATTGCAGATATTCCGGTTGATCCACTTTCTGAAGAAGCGCCAAAATATGATCGTCCTTGGCAAGAACCTAAAATTCCGGCAGCATATATTTATACTGAAAATCAAGATCATGATTTAGCAGCTGCCCTAGAATCAATTATTACTTCTCCAGATATTGCAGCTAAAAATGCTATTTTTGAGCAATATGATTTTGGAGTGATGGGTGATACAGTTAAAGCACAAAATATTGCTTCTGGTATTGTCCGCATTCATAATACAGAAAAAGCTATTGCAGCTACCTCTGATTGTACGCCAAGATATGTTGCAGCTAATCCATATATTGGAGCACAACAAGCAGTAATTGAAGCGTATCGCAATCTAATTGTGCTTGGCGCAAAACCCAAAGCAATTACTAATTGTTTAAATTTTGGTAATCCAGAAAAACCAGAAATTATGGGCCAAATTGTTAAAGCTATTGAAGGTATTGCCAAAGCCTCAAAACAATTAAACTTTCCTGTAGTATCAGGTAATGTATCACTTTATAATGAAACTAATGGTGAGGCTATTCAACCGACTCCAAATATTGGAGGTGTTGGTCTAATTGAAAATCTAGAGCAACCAATTGCCAATTATTTTACTGAAGCAGAGGCAGAAATTTTCTTAATTGGTGAGACTAAATCCGAATTAGGTGCTTCATTATTTTTAAGAGAATATCTTGGTCAAGAAATTGGTGATTGCCCTACTCTTAATTATGAAGCAGAGCAACATAATGCTAACTTTATTTTAGCATTACAACAAGCCCAAGCTATTAATGCAGTTAATGATGTATCAGATGGTGGAATTTTAACCTTAATCACTAAAATGTGCTTTGCTAGTAATTTAGGCTGTAATTTAGAACTTCCTGAATCAAACTCACTTAGCGCATTAGAATTTTACTTTTCAGAAACTCAAGCTCGTTATGTAGTAAGTACTAAAGATGCTGCTCAGCTAACAACCCTGGCTAAGCAACATAATGTGCCGATCTATGCGCTAGGTAAGGTTATAAGTGACGCAAAATTAATTTGTGCTGACCAAGAAATAGATTTAAAAAATCTTAAAGAAAAATATCAGCAGGTAATTAACTTCTAAGATCATGCAACATATCTTTAGATATTTATTAATCTTTATCTTATTTGGCACAGCGGCAAGCGCATCTGAGCGTTTAGTGATTCGCGGCGGTAATGATAGTAAGATTGGTATTGAGCTTAGCTCTTTTGACCATAGTGAAGATATCTCGAGTCGTACCGCTAGAAAATTAAAAAAACGCATTACCAGGCAGCTTGAAGATACTGAATTATTCTCGCTTTATGAAGCCAATAAACTTAACAGCTCATTAAAGCATTTATTTCAAATGCAGCTGAAAAAATTAAATTCGGCAGCTAAGTTAGAACTCTCTTTAGAAACTGACGAGCTTTCCAACGAGATAACAGCCACTATTAAGATCTACGATATTTTCATTAAAGATTATGTGTTAGAAGAGCAAGTTAGCTTTTATGAAGATTTATGGTATCGCGGGGCAGCACAAATTTCCGATCTTATTTATTATCATTTTACTGGTTTAGAAGGCTATCTTGATACTAGATTAGTTTATATCTCTGAGAAAGGCTCTTTATATAATCGTAATAAAAGAGTTGCACTCATGTCACTTTATGGTGATGAGCATCAATATATTACTAATGGTAAAAATCTAGTACTAACC
Organism: uncultured Rickettsiales bacterium; assembly: GCA_963991775.1. Lineage (GTDB taxonomy): Bacteria > Pseudomonadota > Alphaproteobacteria > Rickettsiales > JABIRX01 > CAXDRM01. The sequence goes on from CAXDRM010000002.1 coordinate 41,599, forward strand.
CCTAGATTATCTCCTGATGGTAAACAAATAATTTATCTCTCTTATAGTGCAGACCAACCTAAACTTTATCTGCTTGATTTAGAAAAAATGAAAAATAAAAAACTTTTAGATTTTAAAGGTTTACTTTATGCACCGCGCTTTTCTCCAGATGGTACTCAAATAGTTATGGCTGCTACATATAATGGCAATAGTGAGATTGTGCTTTTTGATCTTGAGAAGAAAAAGCTAAAACGTCTTACTCATGATTTAGCTATTGATACCTCACCTTCTTTTTCTCCTGCTGGCAACCGTATTGTGTTTAGCTCTGATCGCGATGGCTCACAGCAATTATATATTATGGATCTTAATGGTGATAGCCTTACCAAAATTAAATTTGATAAAGGTAATTATGCAAATCCAGTATGGTCACCAGATGGTAAATATATTGCTTTTACTAAAATCTATCAGGGCAAATTCCATATCGGAGTTTTAAATATGTATAATTATGAAAGTAAAATTCTTACTACTGGCTATAAGGATGAATCACCTAGCTGGTCACCTAATGGCAAATTTATTATCTTTTCACGCAAAAAAGCTAATCGCAAAAAATCACGCAAAAATGTAGCAAATTTATATCTTGTTAATTTAAATGGTGTAATTATTAAAAAAATCGACACACCAGATGATGCATCAGATCCTGATTGGGTAAAATTATGAAAGCTTTAAATTATGTAAATTTTATTGGTAGATATACTGTTGAGCTGGCTAATTTAATTGGTCGTGTAGCAATCTTTTTATATTTAGCTATTTCTAATATTTTTTCTCGCCCTTTTTATGCTAAACAGCTTTATCGCAACTTAATTGATATTGGCTTTTTATCATTACCTGTGGTGGCTTTAACTGCAGTATTTACTGGTGCAGTATTAGCGCTACAAAGCTATACAGGCTTTTCAAGATTTAATGCAGAAAGCACTATTGCTACTGTGGTTGTACTTTCTATAACTCGAGAATTAGGTCCTGTACTCGCAGGTCTTATGGTAGCTGGTAGAGTTGGTGCAGCTATTGCTGCAGAAATTGGTACAATGAGAGTTACTGATCAAATTGATGCTTTAAAAACTCTTTCAACCAACCCTTATAAATATCTAGTTGTACCCAGAATTTTAGCAGCAATGATTGCGCTGCCAATCTTAGTAATAATTGCAGATATTATTGGAGTAATGGGCGGCTATTTAGTAGCTACTTATAAATTAGATTTTAACGGCACAGCTTATTTAATTAACACAGTAGAGTTCTTAGAATTTAGTGATGTTATGTCGGGTATTTATAAAGCTATCACTTTTGGCTTAATTATAAGCTTGATGGGTTGCTATCATGGTTATAATTCTGGCAAAGGTGCTCAAGGAGTTGGTATTGCCACTACAAATGCAGTAGTTAGCTCTTCGATACTTATCTTACTCTTTAATTATATGTTAACTGAATTACTTTTTGCTAAATAATGCCTAAATCAAAAGTAAAAATAGAAGTTAAAAATCTTTATAAATCTTTTGCTGATAAAAAGGTTTTAGAAGGAATAGATCTTAAAATTCATGAAGGTGAATGTTTTGTCTTAATTGGTGGCTCTGGTAGTGGTAAATCAGTATTAATTAAAAATATTGCTATGTTGCTACAACCTAATTCAGGTAGCATCTTATTAGATGGGCAAGAGCTCACTAAAAATAAAGAGATACAAAAAGATTACTTGTCTAAAATAGGTTATCTTTTTCAAAATGGCGCACTTTTTGATAGCCTAACTATTTGGGAAAATATCTGCTTTAAATTACTAAAAAGTAATATGTCGCGTGTTGCGATCAAAAACAAAGCTATAGATGCTTTAAAAGATGTTGGCCTTGATAGTAATGTTGCTGATTTATTTCCAGCGGAATTATCTGGCGGAATGTTAAAAAGAGCGGCCCTAGCTCGTGCTGTGGTATTAAAGCCTGAAATTATTTTCTTTGATGAACCAACTACTGGTTTAGATCCAGTAATGGCTGAAGTAATTGACGATCTAATTACGCGCTATGCTAAGCAACTTGGTGCTACTACTATTACTATTACTCATGATATGGCTACTGTATCAAAAATTTCAGATCAAATAGCTATGCTGCATCGTGGTAAAATTGCTTGGCAGGGTAATCTTAAAGAGCTTTCTAAAACTAAAAATAAGATAGTACAAAGCTACTTCGCTCGTAAATTCTAAAATTACTATATCATACAGTCTTTTCTGCACATCTAAAGAAGATCTCTCATACAACCTATCTTCTTTAGATGTTCAGCAGAGTGATTCACTTCAACTGTCAAAAATTTGCTCATGTATAGTAATTTAACTTTATTTACATACTTTAGTATGTTATATATCTGTTAAAA
>CAXDRM010000003.1:0-40033 GCA_963991775.1 uncultured Rickettsiales bacterium
GATTGCGGGCTGCACTGGTTTCATCGACGCGTCTGCGTGGTGTGGATAAAGGATAGTCCTTAAATTTTGTGCCCTCGCCTTTTTTGACATCTTCTGCAATAAATTTTAAAGCATTAATAAAACGATCTATTGTTGCCTTATTTTCAGTTTCAGTAGGCTCAATTAACATTGCACCCGCAACAGTTAAAGGAAAATACATAGTCATAGGATGAAAGCCAAATTCTATAAGAGCTTTGGCAATATCCAAAGTGGTTATATCTGCAGCTTTATTTTGCAATTTATCACTTAATAAACATTCATGCATACAAAAGCCAGGATATGGCACATGATAATGCTCTTTTAAATTCTCTAAAATATAATTGGCACTAAGCACTGCATCTTTACTAACTTGAGCTAAGCCATTTGCACCATTAGATTTCATATAAGCAAGAGCTCTAACCATTAAAGTAAATTGCCCATAAAATGCTTTAATCTGACCAATAGAATTTTTACTATCACGAATTAAAGTAAATTTACCATCATCTAATTTTTTAGCATATGGCACTGGTAGAAATTCTGCTAAATCTTTGCTTACAGCTATTGGACCAACTCCAGGGCCACCACCACCATGAGGTGTAGAAAAAGTTTTATGCAAATTAAAATGCATTACATCAACTCCAAAATCTGCAGGTTTTACTGTACCCACAATAGCATTAAAATTAGCACCATCACAATAAAAATAAGCTCCTATCTGATGAAGCGCATCTGCAATGCCAATTACCTCTTTTTCAAATTTTCCGCATGTATTAGGATTAGTAAGCATTATAGCAGCAATGTCATTACCATATTTTGCAATAGCTGCTTCTACATCAGTTAAATTACAAAAACCCTGCTCATTAGTTTTTAAAGTTATTACCTGATAACCACAAGCTACAGCCGTAGCAGGATTAGTACCATGTGCTGAATCAGGAATTAATACATATTTTCTAGGCTGCCCTTCTTTACTTAAGTGAGCCTGCTTGATTACCTTCATCCCAGTAAATTCACCATGTGCACCAGCTGCTGGATTTAAACTAACTGCACCCAAACCAGATAATTCTTTTAGCCAATTTTGCAATTCATGCATTATCTCTAAAGCACCCTGCACTGTAGATTCAGCTTGCAAAGGATGAATATTATTAAAACCAGAAAATCTCGCCACACGCTCATTGATTCTAGGATTATGCTTCATAGTGCATGAACCTAAAGGATAAAAGCCTGTATCAATCGAATAATTTTTTTGTGATAATCTGGTAAAATGCCTGATTACTTCTGGCTCAGTATGAGCTGGTAATTTAAGCTCCTCTCTTTCTGCCTGTCCAGTTAGATTCTCAAAATCATCCAACTCTTCTAAATCAACACCACAAATATCTGCATCTGTACGCCCATCACAAAGCAATTCAACATCAAAATTTAAGCCTACACCTTCACGGTAATTTAAAATTTCACTCATAAAATACCCTCTAAAGCTGTAGCATATTTAGCTATATCCTCTGCTGAGTTAAGCTCAGTAACATTAACTAAAATCTTATGTGGAGCAACTGCAATACCACCCATAATATCTTGCTCAAGCAAATTATCTAAAAGCTGCTGCGCTGGCAAAGCTGTTTCATAACAAAATTCATTAAAGAAATTTTGTTGCTCAATTTTGCAGGCAGCTATGTTACTAAGAGCCTTATATAATTTTACTGCTTTATTATGGTTTAACTTAGCCAAATGCTTAAAACCATTTTTACCCAGTAATGACATATGAATAGTAAAAGCCACTGCATTTAAACCTTGATTTGAACAAATATTAGAAGTGGCTTTATGCCTTCTGATATGTTGCTCTCTAGCATTCAAAGTTAAAACAAATGATTGCTTGCCCATACTATCTTTAGTTAGACCACAAATTCTACCCGGCATTTGTCTTACGAATTTTTCTTGGCAAGCAAAGTAACCTAAATGTGGTCCACCAAAATTTAAACCAACTCCTATTGATTGCGCATCGCCAACTACTATATCAGCTTGTACTGGCGCTGGTAACAAACCAAACGCAACAATCTCACTATTTACTACAATTAAATGCGCACTTGTCTCATCGCAAATTTTACGATATTTTTCTAGCTGAGCAATTTGCCCATGATAATCTGGCAACTGTACAATTATCGCAGATAATTCTTCATTTAATTCATCAGAAAAACTTTCTGACTCAAAATAGCTTTTTAAAACATTACCATATTCTGGGTTAAGCTCATTAGCTATATGAAATTTTTGACGTTTTTTATGTACTCTTTGTGACATCTGCACCGCTTCAACTAAAGCTGTAGCACCATCATACATAGAAGCATTAGCAACCGGCATACCAGTAATAGTACAAATGATACTCTGAAATTCAAAAATTACAGTTAAAGTACCTTGAGAAATTTCAGGTTGATAAGGCGTATATGAAGTTAAGAATTCTGCTCTTTGAATAATATGATCTACCGAAGCAGGAATATAATGACGATAGCAACCTCCTCCTAAGAAAAAACTAACCTTATCAGCACTAGTATTTTTATTAGCTAACTCTCTAAAATATTTATAAACCTCTTGCTCGGTAAGGCCATTAGGTAAATTAAATTTACCATTTTTTGCTTCATTTGGTACATCAATAAATAGATCTTCTTGACCTGAAACCCCAACAGTTTCAAGCATCTTTTTACGATCAGCTGCATTTAAGGCTAAATATCTCACTCGCTTTTATTCCTCATCTAAGAAATGAGAATATCCATCTGGACTAAGTAAATTATCAAGTTCATCTGGGTCTTCCATCTCTAGCTTTATCATCCAACCTTCTGCATAAGGAGCTTCATTGACCTTTTCAGGATGTAAATCTAGGTTAGTATTAACTTCTACTATTGTGCCTGTTAGTGGAGCATAAATTTCACTAGCAGATTTAGCAGACTCAACAACACCCATTTCATCATCAATCTCAAATTTGGTACCAACATCTGGCAATTCAGTATGAACAATGTCACCCAAAGCTTTTTGTGCATGATCTGTTATACCGATAATTACATTATTATCGTTTTTTTCATCACGCCTGATCCATTCATGCTCTTTAGTATATCTTAAACCTTCGGGTATATTGTAATCACTCATAACATTACCATATTGTTGGAAATATCTATATATAGTCTTGAAATTATTAGCAAATAAAAATTTTTTAATTTTTCACTGACGGGTCCAATTGCTTTAAAGGAGTAATTTCTGCAGCCTTTAAATTGTTACGCACTTTGATAAAAATCTTAGTATGTTTTTTCGCATAAGCTATATCTATACAGGCTTGACCGATAGCATATTCAAGCGATGGTGAAAAGCCTCCACTAGTAACTACACCTATTCTTTGCTGTTGCTCATTAACAATTTCCATATGTTGGCGCGCAATACCTTTATCAAGTAATTTAAAACCTACTCTTCTTTGCGTAATTTCTGTTTTAAGATTATTTTTACCAATAAATTCTTCACTGCTAGTAATAATCCATTTTAGAGTTGCTTCGCTTAGATTAACTTGCTTGCTTAAATCATTACCATATAAAGGATAACCCATTTCTAAACGCAGACTATCTCTAGCTGCTAAACCTATTGGTTTAACTACGGATTCTGCAAGAATATCTAACCATAATTTTTCTGCTGCTTGATTTGGCACTGAAATTTCAAAACCATCCTCACCAGTATAACCAGTCCTGGTTACATAAAGCTTACTATCATAATAATTAGCTGCAGCTATGGACATATAATCTAAAGCTGTAAGATTTTGCTCTGGTAAAATTTTAGTTAAGGTTGCGGCAGCTTGTGGCCCTTGCAAAGCAAGCAAAGATCTATCAGCTAAATAGTTAATTTCTAAATTATAATTAGCAGCATGCTGTTCTAGCCAAGCAAGATCTTCATGCTTATTAGAAGCATTCACTACTAATAAAAACTGATCTTGAGAAATACGATTAATAATTAAATCATCAATTATTGTAGCCTCTTCAGTAAGTAAAACTGTATAAGCAGCTTTAGCTACAGGCAGATCAATAATATTAGTCGGAGTTACTATAGAAAGAAATTTGGCTGCTTGCTCACCTGTGATTTTAATCTGCCCCATATGAGAGACATCAAATAAACCAGCAGAAGCTCTAACTTGTTTATGCTCAGCGATTAAACCCTCAGGATAAGTAATTGGCATTTCATAACCAGCAAATTCAACTATTTTTGCAGCTAATTTTTGATGTTGGTTAAAAAGCTTAGTTTGGCTTAAAGTTGATTTATCGCTATCCATAATCCTATAAAACTAATATACCGTAGATGAATGACTAGGAGAAATTATTGCGAGGAGCGGATCGTACCTATAAGTATTTGAGCTATTAATCCGGTTCTCGAGCGCCGTACTGAGCAGAACATATTTTTAGTTGCTAACAACTCAAGCGGCCCTTCGGTACACGCCTGCGGCGCACTCAGGAACCTAACTAGCTACCAGAAGAACCCTTTTTTCTTCTTCTTAGGCTTATCCACACCATCATCCTTAGACTGCTCATCTCTAGCAGGTTTTCTTGATTTATTATTGTTATTATGATGAGGTTTCTTACCGCCAGATCTGTTGCCACCATTTTTGCGACTATCATTAGCTGGAGCAGATTTTGGCTTACTAGAAGATTTAGCACCTGCTTTCTTTTTAGGAAGCTCGTCATTAATAGCTTTATAGCTTAAACGTAATTTATCACCATCACGACCAACTACTTTAAAGTTTAATACATCTCCTTCTGCAAAATAATCAGCCACAGAATTAAGACGCTCATCAGAAAATTCACTAATATGAATTAAGCCTGAAGCATTTTTCATAAAGCCAACAAAAGCACCATAATCAGTAATTTTTTGTACTGTACCTTCATAAGTTTGACCAATTTCAGGCTCAGCGACAATATCATTGATTTCACCTAATGCGATATCAGCTGATGCTTTATCTGGAGCACAGATTTTAACCTCACCACTATCTTCAATAGAGATTTTAGCGCCAGAATCTTCACAGATTTTTTTGATTACTTTACCACCTTGGCCAATAACTTCTCTAATGTATTTTTCTTTAATCTTAAGTGAAGTCATTACTGGAGCAGAATCATTTAGATTTTGATTCGCTGTTTCTAAAGTCTTAGCCATTTCACCAAGAATATGCAATCTACCAGCATTAGCTTGTTTTAAAGCTTCTTCAAAAATAGCAAAAGTTAAACCTTTAATTTTTATATCCATTTGTAAAGCAGTAACACCATCTTTGGTACCAGCTACTTTAAAATCCATATCACCAAGATGATCCTCATCACCCATAATATCAGAAAGTACCGCATATTTATCGCCTTCTTTAACAAGACCCATTGCAATACCAGATACTGGTTGTTTAATTGGCACACCTGCATGCATCAATGCTAAAGATGAAGAACATACTGAAGCCATTGAAGATGAACCGTTAGATTCAGTAATTTCAGATACAACTCTTATAGTGTAAGGAAATTCTTCTTTACTTGGCACTACATATTCTACAGCTTTTTTAGCCAATTTACCATGGCCGATTTCTCTACGACCAGGTGCTCTAAGCATACCAACTTCACCAACTGAATATGGTGGGAAGTTATAATGAAACATAAAACCTTCTTTGCTTACACCATCTAAAGAATCAATCATTTGCTCATCATCGTCACTACCTAAAGTAACTACACCAAGTGATTGAGTCTCACCACGAGTAAATAAAGCAGAACCATGCGTACGTGGGAAGATATTAACTTCTGAAGTAATTGGACGAACTTCATCTAATTTACGACCATCTATTCTACCACCAGCAAGAACTTTAGCTCTAACTAAGTCTTTTTCTAAGCTGCTGATAACTTTATCTAATTCAGCTGCATTGCTTGATTCTTCAGTCTCAACTAAATTTTCTTCTTTAATTTTTTGTTTAAGTTCACCAACAGTAGAATATCTTTCTTGTTTTTGCTTGATATTATAAGCGTCATTAAAAGCTTTAGCATATTTCTTTTCTAATGCTTTGTAAGTTTTACTATAGTCAGTTTCAGCAACCTCCCATTTTTCTTTTCCAGCTTCTTTAACAAAATCTTTAAGCAATTTAATAACTGGCTGAATATTATCTAAACCAAATTTTACCGCTTCAAGCATTTTTTCTTCACTAAGCTCATGCGCCTCAGATTCAACCATTAATACTGAATCTTCACTACCTGCGATAGTCAAATCAAGCTGTGATTCGGGTAATTCTTGAATGGTTGGATTAAGAATAAAACCACTATCATTATAACCAACTTTAATACCTGCAATCGGCCCTAAAAATGGTACTTCAGAAATTTCTAGAGCAGCACTTGCACCAATTAATGCTAAAATATCTGCATCATTTTCTTTATCATAAGAAAGTACTGTGCAAATAATTTGCGTTTCATTTTTATAATTTTCTGGAAACATTGGTCTGATTGGACGATCAATCAAACGTGAAGTTAAAGTTTCTTTTTCTGATAAACGTCCCTCTCTTTTGAAAAAACCGCCAGGAATTTTACCAGCAGCATAAGTTTTTTCTTGATAATTTACTGTAAGTGGAAAGAAATCGATTCCTTCTTTGGCTTCTTTAGCAGCAGTTGCAGTACATAATACTGAAGTTTCGCCATATGATGCTAAAACTGCACCATTTGCTTGTCTTGCTATCCTACCAGTTTCTAATGTTAGTGTTCTGCCGCCCCATTCAATCTCTTTTTTTACAATATTAAACATAAATTTTATTTTCTGATACCTAATGATTTAATTAAATCTAAATAACGCTGATTATCTTTCTTTTTAACATAGCCTAACAATCTTTTTCTTTGTCCAATCAGCATTAATAGACCTCTTCTTGAGTGAAAGTCTTTTTTATGAGCTTTAAAATGCTCAGTTAAGCTAGCTATACGCTCTGTTAAAATTGCACATTGCACTTCAGGAGAACCTGTATCTCCATCTTTAACAGCAAATTTTTTTATAAGTTCTTGTTTTTTTGCTTTTTTAATCGACATAATTTACTTATTATCCAATAGTTTTAAAGGCTTAATATAAGCTTCTTTGATTAACAACACAGCAAAGAATTTGCTGCAAAGTTTGGCCTTTATAACTTGGTTAATGCTAAATGGCAAATCATTTCTATAGAGCTTTGTGCCGTGCTTTAGTAGCTTGGCACTATGCTCACTAAAACTCATACTATCTAAATTTGTTAAGATTTTATCAGCTTCATAAATATAGCTCTCTAATTCAGTAAGCGATATACTCTCTAAAGCCTTACTTGATAATAATTTAGCCCCTTGCGGTTGCGCATTTTCAGTACGGCGCAAAAATACTACATGACCACAACAATCAAGCTCTGCACAAATATCTCTAGCTAAAGCACGTATATAGGTACCTTTGCTACATGTAACATTAAAGCGCGCTATATCTTGGTTAAATTCAAGCAACTCTAAAGAATAAATCTCTATAGGGCGCGGCTTTAATTCTACCTCTTCACCAGCTCTAGCATATTTATAAGCAGCTTTCCCTGCTACTTTCAGTGCAGAAAAAATTGGTGGCTGCTGCAATTGCTTGCCGGTAAATTTTTTAATTATGTTACTCAGCTGCTCTTGATTTGGACAAGCGCTAGATTCCTTTACCACCTCACCTGTAAGATCAAGACTATCTGTGTTGGCTCCAAATTTAATAGTGAATATATAGCCTTTACGACTAGATTGAACATATTCAATAAGTCGCGTCGCCTTACCAAGAGCAATCGGCAAAACACCTTCAGCAAAAGGATCCAACGTACCAGTATGACCAGATTTTAAACCAGTAAGACGCTTTAATTTTTTAACAATCTGAAACGAGCTAGGTCCTGATGCTTTATCAATAAAAATAAAGCCTGGTTTTAACATGCTAACTTTTTCTTATAGTAATGGCACGAGCATGGCACTCTAGACCTTCTTCTAAAGCTAAAATTTCTGCTGTATCTGCAATATTAGCAAAAGCCTCTTTTGAGCAATCAATCACTGAGCTACGCCTTAAAAAATCTAAAATAGATAATCCAGAAGAAAATTTAGCCGTACCTGAAGTTGGTAAAACATGACTTGGACCAGCCAAATAATCTCCTACAGATTCAGTAGTATATTTACCTAAAAATAATGCACCTGCTGTGGTAATATGTGGTACATAAGATTCTGGATCTTTAGCAATGATTTCTAAATGTTCAGGCGCAATTTTATTAGCTAATAAAACGCCCTGCTTCGCTAAATCATTTACTACAAAAATACGCGCATTATTTTTCCAACTAGTGGCAGTAATATCTTGGCGATCTAAACTAGGTAGAATCATCTCTACTGCCGCTATCACTTGCTCAGCAAGAGCTTTAGAATCTGTAATTAAAAAAGCTTTAGCAGCTTTATCATGTTCTGCCTGCGACAATAAATCATAGGCAACATGCTGAACACTAGCACTATTATCAGCTAGAACTAAAATTTCAGATGGTCCAGCAATTGAATCAATACCTACTTCACCATAAAGTAATTTTTTAGCAGTAGCTACATAAGCATTACCCGGCCCCACAATTTTTACGACAGGCTCCACAGATTCTGTGCCATGTGCAAATGCAGCAACTGCTTGCGCACCACCAATTTTATAAATATCTGTTATCCCGCACAGCTCAGCAGCTGCCAAAACTGCTTTAGAATATTTACCGCCTGGGCAAGGCATCGCAATTTGCACCTGCTTAACTCCAGCAATTTGTGCTATAGTTGCAGTCATTAATACTGAACTTGGATAAGCTGCCAAACCACCTGGCACATAAATACCTACTGATTCTAAAGGATACCAACGCCAACCAACTTCCAGACCATCTTCATCTTTAAAACGTATATTTTTAGGTAATTGTTTTTTGTGATATGTTGCAATTCTTTGCTGAGCTTTTTTTAAAGCATTATAAAGTTTAGGATTTAAATCTAAGGCAGCTTGTTTAATTTCTGATTTAGTAAATTTTATCGGGTTTTTACCTAAATCATAATCATCAAATTTTTTGCTGTAGGAAAACAAAGCCTTATCACCAAGCTTTTTTATATCAGTGATAATTTTTTGCACCTTAGTGACAATTTCCTGATCATTAACCGCATCATTATTATTAAAATTTAGCTGATCAAGATTTAAATCTTTAAAATATTCAATTTGTGGCATCGATAAATAAATTTAATATTTGTGAAATTTGTGAGTTTCTCACGGCAAAGCTTGAACGATTAATTACCAGCTTTGACGATACTTTGCTGATGCTACAAAATTCTTGTAGACCATTTTCTTTTAAAGTGTTTCCTGTGCTTACTAAATCAACAATATAATCGCATAGCCCCATTTGTGTAGCAAGCTCAATTGCACCATTTAGTTTAATAATATCAGCTCTGATCGCTCGGCTTGCAAAAAACTCTTTGGTAAGATTAGGATATTTTGTGGCAACCTTGGTTTCTTCTTGTAATAAAGGATCGCTCATTTCTTGATTACCTGCAATACTTAAACGACATTTACCAATTTCAAGATCTAAAAACTCATAGAGATTTTTATAAGCAAATTCGTCAATTACATCTGAACCGCAAATACCAAAATCAGCAGCACCATAAGCCACAAAAGTAGCAGCATCATAGCTACGACATTTAATGACTTTTAAAAAATCAAAATTGGTAGCAAATTTTAATTTACGTGAATCGCCATAAAAATCATCTTCTAACTTAATACCGGCCTTATCCAGAAGCTTTACCAGCTGATCTAAGATACGACCTTTCGGTATGGCCATGATTACTTCTTGCGACAAATTATTATTGGGCATTTTTTACTATTGGTTAAAGTTTTAAATTAACTTGAATTAGAGTTTTGCAACGTATATAGATTTACATAAATCTAAGTAAAATTGCAAATAGAGATGGTTAAATCTTATCAAATCTCCAAACCCGGAGATCCTAATGTTCTCAAACTTAAAAAATTCAAGCATGAGGAATTAAAGCCTCATCAATTAAAAATCAAAAATAACTTCATCCCAATTAACCATATGGATGTTCATCATCGTAATGGTACATATAATGTTGGTGAGCTACCACAAGCTCTTGGTATTGCTGGAGTTGGTACCGTAATTGAAACTGGCCGAGCAGTACGAGACATTAAGGCAGGAGATCTCGTAGGTTATGCTACTTGCTTTTTAGGCTCATATAGTGAAGAAGTTATTATTGAGCGTAATATTGCTTTTGGCCTAAATAAAGATCTACCTTTAGATCTAGTTGCAGCAACCATTGTACCAGCATTAACTGCTCATTATTTAATTTTTCGCACTTATTTCATAAAAAAAGAAGATTTCGTTCTAGTAAATGGAGCTAGCGGTGCAGTTGGCAGCATGATCGCTCAATGGGTTAGCTCACTTGGTGGTAATGTAATTGGAGTTGTCGGTAGCAAAGCTAAAATTGCAGTAGCAAAAAGCAATGGTTGTAAAAATGTCATTGATTATAATAGCGAAGATGTCCTGCAAAGAGTTCTAGAGATTACCGACAATAATGGGGTTAATGTCATTTATGACTGCTATGGTAAAAAGTTTTTTGAACAAAATTGTGCCTGCTTAACTTATTTAGGTATATTAGTAAATTATGGTGACACTACAGGTATTATAGATAATTTTGACCCAACCAAATTATGGGCTAAATCTTTATTTTATACTAAGCCTAATTTATCTCTTTATAAATCTAACCAGATGGAGTTAGTACTTTCTACTGAAACTATTTTTAAAGCAGTAAAAGATAAGATCTTACGCCCTAATTATAAGGTTGTAGATTTTAAAGATATCCCAAATATTCACCAACAGATTGAAGCAAGAAAAGTAATTGGTAGCTATGTAGCAAGAGTAGCATGAAGTTAAGCTGGTCGGGGCAGAGAGATTTGAACTCCCGACCTCCTGGTCCCAAACCAGATGCGCTACCAGACTGCGCTATGCCCCGAGAAGTGACCTACTATATGTTCATAAAAATAATTTGCAATGGATAAAATACTGATAATATGCGGTCCTACAGCTTCAGGTAAATCAGCTTTAAGCCTTAATTTAGCAGCTCTTTTACCTGCTGCTGAAATCATTAATGGCGATGTACTACAATGTTATAAAAAAATACCTATAATTTCTGCGCAACCAGATTTAAGTAATGTCACAATAGCTCATCATCTTTATAGCTTTTTAGATGTAACTGAAAATTTCTCAGTAGCTAAATGGCTTGATAAAATCGTTCCTTTAACCAAAGACATACTTGCTAAACAACATACACCAATCATAGTTGGTGGATCAGGCATGTATCTAAATAGCTTAATAAAAGGACTTAAAAAAACTCCAGATATTCCGGCAGAAATTAGCGAGCAAACTAATCAGCTAGTTACACAAAAAGGCTTAACATATCTTTACCAACAGCTATGTGCTATTGACCCAAACACTACAGAATTACTCAATAATACAGATCCAACTCGTATCATTAGAGCCTATAATCTTTACCAAACTGCTAAGCTTACTCCTAGCGCATATCAAAAATTAGATAATCATCAATTCTTTCCAAAAGATAGATTTATCATCTGCTATTTAAAGCCGGAACGTGAACAGCTCTATGAAAATTGTAATCAACGCTTTGCAGAAATGTTAGAAAATGGCTTATTAGATGAGGTAAAATATCTAAATAACTACCCTAATGCTGCTGCCCATAAAGCAATTGGCTATAAAGAGTTTAGTGCATATCTTGCTGGAGAAAATAGCTATGCAGAAGCTTTAGAGCTAGCAAAACAAAATACTAGGCGTTATGCTAAAAGACAGATGACTTGGTTTAATAATCAGCTAGATGCTGAGTTTAATCTTATTAAAGCAACTAATCCTGACGATATAATCAAAGAGCTACAAAAATTATGCTAAGAAATACCTTACTTATCTTATTATTTATTTTTTTGATTTCTTTTGGCTTTGGTAATAATCAAATTATCGAAGTAAAAATTTTTTTTAATTTATTTACTGTTGAGACACAGCTTTATTTACTCTGCTTTGTCGCTTTTGTAGCAGGATTTATCTTATGTTATTTTCTGACTAGCTATAAATTAATTAAGCTTAAATATGCAGATTATAAACAACAAAGAGAGATAAAAAAATTAAAAAAACAACAAAGCTCAAGCACCGAGCTTAGTACAAATGACTAAAAAATATCAGCTAAAAATTTGTGGCATTAATGATTTGGCAAGCTTAGAATTTTGCTTAAATTATCATTATCAGCCTGATTTTCTTGGCTTTATCTTTTATCCCAAATCTCCAAGAAATATCGATCTAAATTTTGCCAAAAAATGTAATAGCTATAATTTTGCTAAAATAAAAAAAGTTGCGGTTACTGTTAATGCTAGCTTTGCTGAATTAGCAGAAATAGATAAAGCTTTAGCACCAGATATTATTCAATTACATGGTGATGAAGATTTAGCTTATATCAAAAAATTACGCACAAAGTTTAAAGGTAAAATCAGCAAAGCTTTAGGTATAGCAACAAATACTGACTTAGCAAAAATTGCAACTTATCAAGCAGAAATTGATTATTTTTTATTTGATACTAAATCAACAAATTACGGTGGTACAGGGCAAAAATTTGATTGGAAAATATTAGCAGAACTGAATATAGACCAGCCCTATTTTTTATCTGGTGGCTTAAATAGCAGTAATATCCATAATGCTTTTCAAGATACTAAAGCAAAATATTTTGATCTTTCCTCAGGAGTTGAGTTGCAAAAAGGCATAAAAGATACTAAAAAGATTGCAGAAATTTTAGATATTTTTAAACAAAAAAATGAAGCGTAAAGAGCTTAACAAAACTGGATATTTTGGCGATTATGGTGGGCGTTACATTCCTGAGACTTTAATGCCGCTTATTTTAGAAATTGAAGCTGCATATAAAAAATTTTCTAAAAGCCCGCAATTTAAAAAAGAGCTAAAATATCTCAACAAATATTACACTGGCCGACCTTCACCTTTATATTTTGCAAAAAACCTAACTGAGCATTTAGGTGGTGCAAAAATCTATCTAAAAAGAGATGAGTTAAATCATACTGGCTCTCATAAAATCAATAATTGTATTGGCCAAATACTTCTTGCGAAATATATGGGCAAAACACGTATCATAGCTGAGACTGGTGCAGGTCAGCATGGCGTTGCAACTGCTACAGTTTGTGCCCTATTTAAAATTCCTTGTGTGGTATATATGGGTGCTAAGGATATTGAAAGACAGCAACCTAATGTGTTTCGCATGAAATTACTCGGGGCAGAAGTTAGAAGTGTAGATGTTGGTAGCGGCACTTTAAAAGCAGCAATGAATGAAGCTATGCGTGACTGGGTAGCAAATGTGCAAGATACTTATTATGTAATTGGTACAGCTGCTGGCCCGCATCCTTATCCTTTAATGGTTAGAAATTTTCAAAGTATTATCGGTAAAGAAGCGCGTAAACAAATTTTACGTATAGAAAAAAAGCTACCTAAGGCTGTGGTTGCCTGTATTGGTGGCGGCTCTAATGCTTTAGGCTTATTTCATGGTTTTATTAAAGATAAAAAAACCGAGCTTATTGGTGTTGAAGCTGCTGGCCAAGGTTTAGAAACTGAGCAATATGCAGCCTCATTACATAAGGGTCAGCCAGGAGTTTTACATGGTAATAAATCTTATTATATTCAGGATAAAAATGGTCAAATTGCTGATACATATTCAATATCTGCTGGCCTAGATTACCCAGGTATTGGACCTGAACATGCTTATTTATATGATAGTAAAAGAGCTAAATATGCAGCAAGCACCGATCAAGAAGCATTATCTGCCTTTAAATTACTTTCAAGATTAGAAGGTATCATCCCTGCTCTTGAACCTTCTCATGCTTTAGCATATGTAAGCAAAATTGCTAAAAACTATAAAAAATCAGATATTATTCTACTTAATCTATGTGGTCGTGGTGATAAGGATATTTTTACTGCAGCTAAATTTTTAGGTGAGGAATTATGAGTAAAATCAATAATAAATTAGCGACTATAAATAAAACTGCTTTAGTTTCTTATGTAGTTGCAGGTGATCCAGATTTGCAAACCTCTTATAAAATTTGTGAGACTTTAATTAAAACTGGCACTGATATTATTGAATTAGGCATGCCTTTTTCTGACCCAGTTGCTGATGGTGCAACCATTCAAAATGCTGCAAATCGCGCTTTAAAGCAAAATATTAATTTAGAAAATTGCTTTAGCTTAGCTAAAAAGCTTGGTGAAAAATATAGCGAAACTCCTATAATTTTAATGGGTTATCTCAACCCTATTTTGCATTATGGTGTCAGCAAATTTATTAAGGCTGCAGAACAGCATAATATCTCTGGCTTAATCATTGTTGATTTACCCTTAGAAGAGTTAGAAAATTATCCAGAACTTAGAAACTCACGTAAATTACCAGTGATACCTTTAGTCACACCTTTAACTAGTATGTCACGCCTGCAAAAAATGTCTGATAGTATGGCTGCTTTTATTTATTTCATTTCAGTATTTGGTATTACAGGCAGCAAAACCCCTGATCTTAAAAAAGTTGAGCGCGAGTTAAATTACATTAAGAAACATATTAAGAAAAAAATCGCTGTAGGTTTTGGCATTAATAATGCTGAACAAATTAAAAGCTTACGCAAATTTAGCGATTTAGTGGTAATTGGTTCGGCTTATTGTAAAATTATCGAAGCACATCTTAGTGAGCCTAAAATAATGCTCGAACAGCTCGCATCTTTCAATCAGCAGATTAGTAGTAACCTCTAAGAATCGGGATCAAACTCAACAACTCTCTCAATAGTTTTTAAGGACCATCAAGGGTGATAGCCCATTTATCACTTAGATAGCTTTCCATTGTTGCGATATCTGAAGAACTTAACACTGTATTATACATAATTATTTCAGCAATATTAGCTCCAGCAGAAGGAGAGTTAGATAGCAACTTACCGATAGTTTCAATGTAACTAGAACCATTATAAGCACTATTACCCGAATTAGTTATTGTACTACCATCAATATTTAAACTTCTTGTTAAATTATCTGCATCATAGGTAATTACTAAGATTCTTTCGATACCTTGCTGGTTTCCTGAAAGACCTGAAAAAGTAACATTTCCACCAGCACCCCATGAAAAAGTAGTTGAAGATCCGTAACGCAAAGTCTGCCTATTTGCAGATGTAGCAGATAATATTTGACCACCTACAGAGCTGGCATTTGGCTCAGCAACAACAAAAATAGTCGTGTTCGTAAAATCAATACGCGAAGAAAAATCTAAAAACTCTGAACCTTGTTCAAAATCTATAACATTTAGTGAATTTATGGTAGAGCTATTAGTATCTGGCTGAGCTGAACTAGATGTTTGTACAGCATGATTGGCTGCATTTGACTTGTCATCCCATTGTGACACATTTCCTCCAGACTCGGTTATTGTATCAGCATCGGAAGCATCGAGCCATAAGATTAAACCTGAAGTAACTGGCAATCCCTCCTCTCCACCTTCTTCTGCAGAGTCTGAGGATTCTCCTGACTCCCAATCATTATCAGATTGATTTAAAGCTACTAAACTACCGGCATTACTTACCAATTTTTTACTTACGGATACGACACCAAATACTAATGCCAAAGCTATAATTACAACAGATAACTCTATAAGAGTAAAACCACCTTTATTCATAATTTTCCTTTTGAATTTCACCTTAAAAGAAAAAATTTTATATACAACCTATACTATAATATTAATTATCTAGATCAAAGGCACTATGCAGTGCTTTTACAGTTGTTTCTATATCAGACTCATTTATTAAAACTGAGATTTTAATTTCAGAAGTAGTGATATTAATAATATTTACATCCTGCTCTGCCATAACTTGGAAAACTTTTTGTGCGGTACCTGGATGATCTTGCATACCAATGCCAATTACTGAAACTTTTGCTAAATTTTTAGCAGAAGAAATATCATCACAATTAAATACTTGCTGATCAACAGCATTATTTAATGCATTAAGCGCAGCAGCTAGCTCAGTATCTTTCATAGTAAAAGTTACTGTTGCAGTTTTTTCATCAGGACTAATATTTTGGATAATCATATCAATATTAATATTAGCAGCGCCTAATGGTTTAAAAATCTCTGCTACTACACCTGGAGTATTTTTAACATTTTTTAAAGTAACTTTAGCCTCATTTTTAGAATGAGCTACAGCAGTAATTAATCTTTGTTCCATAATTTCCTCATTACTTACAATTAAACTACCAGGACTTTCTGTAAAACTAGAAAGCACCTGAACTTTTACCTGATGTTTAGCAGCCATCTCCACTGCTCTAATTTGCAGCACTTTTGCACCAAGTGAAGCCATTTCCATAATTTCATCATAGCTAACTTTTGCTAATTGAGTAGCTTTTGGCACAATTCTTGGATCTGCAGTATAAACTCCTGTTACATCAGTATAAATATCGCATCTTTCTGCTTTTAATGCAGCAGCTACTGCCACAGCAGAAGTATCAGAACCACCGCGTCCCATAGTTGAAATACGATTATCTGGATCGATACCCTGAAAACCAGCAAGCACTGGAATATAATCAGCCGCTAAAGCTTCATGAAAAATATCTGCATCTATTCTTTCAATGCGTGATTTAGCATAGGCTTTATTGGTTTTAATGCCCGCTTGCCAACCTAAGAAAGAGCGCGATTTAAAGCCTAATGATTGCAGCTCTAAAGCTAGAAGACCTGAAGTAACCTGTTCGCCAGAAGAAATTATCGAATCATATTCAGCAAGTTGATTAGGATCTACTAAATCAGAAACCTCACGCGCATAGCCTATTAATTGCTCAGTTACACCAGACATAGCAGAAACTACCACAATTACTTGATTATTTTTTTTGCGTTCAGCTGCAACTAATTTTGCTGCATGTTTAATGCGCTCAATATTTGCAACTGAAGTTCCACCAAATTTTTGAACTATTAAAGCCATCTTACTCATCAATTTTTAGAGTGAGACAGTATAATATGGCAGATCTCACATGTCTTTAATTAATTTTATTTTAATTTAGTTTTAGTTACTCATCTATATTATCAGTTTATAAAATGTATTTGTTATGCAACAACAAGAATTCAAAAAATTAGTCGGAAAATTTAGTACTGGAGTAACAGTTATTACTGGAAATTATGCAGCTAATAATTTTGGCTTTACCGCGAGCTCTTTTGCTTCATTATCTCTTGAGCCGCTATTGGTAAGTTTTAACATTGCAAATGATGCTGGCTGTTTTGCTTTAATAAAAAATAGCACTTATTTAAATATTAATATTTTAGCTAAAGAGCAAAAGGATTTAGCTTATCGCTTCGCTAAAAGAGATGCAGATAAATTTGCAGAAACAAATTTTACTATCAATCAGTTTAACATTCCTAAACTTGTTAATTCTTTAGCTATTTTGGAGGGTAAAATTCAACAAATTATTCCAGCGGGTGATCATCATATTGTAGTTTTAGAGATATTTAAAGGTAGTGAGAATAAAAATTTAGAACCATTAATTTATTATTCTGGGGTAATTGCATAGCTTATGAGTGTTAATCAAAATGAGATAAAAAAATTTGAAGCGATTGCTGCTGAATGGTGGGATCCAAATGGAAAGTTTAAGCCTTTACATAAATTTAATCCGATTAGAATGGGTTATGTAATTAAAAAAATTTGCAGCATTAAAAACATAGATTTTTCTAAAAATAAGCCTTTAGATAAAATTGATATTTTAGATGTTGGTTGTGGTGGTGGCTTAGTAGCTGAGCCTTTAAATTTTAAAGGAGCTAAGGTTACAGCTATAGACCCTTCTGAAAAAAATATTGCTGTAGCAAAATTACATGCAAAACAAAGCAAGGCTGAGATTAACTATCAACAAACTTCTATTCATGATTTGCCTAAAAGTAAGAAATTTTCTGTGATTACTTGTTTAGAGGTAATTGAGCATGTAGATGATCCTGACGAATTTATCAGAGAGATTGCAAAACATTTAAAGCCTGGTGGAATTTTGTTTGTAGCCACTTTAAATAGAACTTTAAAATCTTTATTATTTGCCAAATTTGCAGCGGAATATATTTTGCGTTGGTTGCCTAAAGGTACACATGAATTTGATAAATTTTTGAAGCCGCATGAGATTACCAATTTTCTTGAAGGTCAGGTAAAGTTGGTTGATGCTAAAGGTTTTAGCTATAATATTTTATCTGATTCTTGGCAGATTAATAATGATTTAAGCCAAAATTACATTTTGTGCTTTACTCACGCTTAGCTTTGTATATATTGCTTTGGTCGTATGAGCGATAGTTGTTAGGCCTAACCTTGGCCCTTCAGCCCTTCGACAGGCTCAGGAGAACCAAGCTCAGGCACCGGTTAGGTTTTTAATCGGTATAGTGCTAGTCTATTTTTGACGCACTAAAGTTTATAAAAAGCGGAGCGTACATCTAGTATGTGAGTATTTTTATAAAACTTAACTATGACCGGGTCTCTCGGTACAATTTGTGGATTTAAACCACAAATCACTCGAGAACCTAGTTTGTTTTAGTTGCTATATAGTTATTTTTAATAAGCATAGTATTAGCTTATTTTTGGTTGCTATATGTTTATTTTTTAATGGGTATAGTGCTAGTCTATTTTTGGTGAGATTTATTAGTTATTTTTAATGGGCGTAGTATTAGTCTATTTTTAGTGAGCTAACATTAAAAAAACACGGAGTGTACATATAGTACATGAGTATTTTTTTTAATGTTGAGCGAGCTACTCCGCTGAAATTGTAAAGTTTTAACTTTTCAATTTCAGAAAATGGACAATAATACGCCCATTAAAAAGCACTCGTAGCTCAGCTGGATAGAGCGTCTGACTACGGATCAGAAGGCCGAGGGTTCGAATCCTTCCGAGTGCACCATTTGGACATGCTTTAAACCAACATGTCGTGCAGACTTTTATAAAATACAGTACTTTATAAGCACTGTATTTTATCAGAGTGACTCGCTTCAACTATTTTAAAATACTCACGTATGTCTGTATACGCTGCGTTTTTAAAAAGTTGAGCTCGTCAAAAATTCAAGCACGCTCTATTGGTTTAAGATGCAGCCCACAAAAAACTCTAAGTATAAAAACATGACAAAAAAAATTCTTATTTTAGCAGGAGATGGTATTGGACCTGAAGTATGTGATGAAGTAAAAAAAATCATTAATTACCTAAATGAAAATAATATAGCTTCTTTTGAAATTGAAGAAGATCTAATTGGTGGTATCGCTTATGATAATTATGGTACTCCACTTAGTGATGATACTATTGCTAAAGCTAAAAACTCAGATGCAGTATTACTTGGTGCGGTTGGTGGCACTAAATGGGAAAGTCTTGATATCTCAGTTAGACCTGAAAAAGGCTTACTAAGAATTAGGAAAGAATTAGAATTATTTGCCAATTTGCGCCCTGCTCTAGTCTTTAAAGAATTGGTTACAAGCTCAACTTTAAAACCCGAAATTATCTCTGGCCTTGATTTAATGATTATTCGTGAATTAACTGGAGGAATTTATTTTGGTGAACCAAGAGGTGTAAGTGAAGAAAATGGTGAAAGAGTTGGTATTAATACTTTAAAATATCATGAATATGAAGTTAAACGCATTGCTAAAATTGCGTTTGATATTGCTAAAAAACGTAATGGTCGATTATGCTCAGTAGATAAAGCGAATGTTTTAGAATCTACTGAAATGTGGCGTAATATTGTTAGTGAAGTTCAAGCGGCAGAATATTCTGATATAGAATTATCACATATGTATGTAGATAACGCTTCAATGCAATTAGTTAGAAACCCTAAACAATTTGATGTAATACTCACTACAAATATGTTTGGCGATATTCTTTCTGATACAGCTGCGATGCTTACTGGCTCTTTGGGTATGCTACCATCTGCTTCACTTGGTGAAAAATATGCGCTTTATGAACCGGTACATGGCTCAGCCCCAGACATCGCTGGGCAAAATATTGCTAACCCTCTTGCAACTATCCTAAGCTTTGCCATGATGCTTAGCTATAGCTTTAACCAAAAAGAGCTTGCTGAAAAAATTAACCAAGCAATTAAAAATGTTCTTGCAAAAGGTTATAGATCGGCAGATATTATGAGCGAAGGTTGTACACAAGCGTCAACCCAAGAAATGGGAGACTTAATAATTGCAGAACTTAATAGTTAAATTCACATTATTATTTATTTTAGTTTTTTCTGTTACAGCACGCGCTGTGGCTAATGACTATGGTGACTTTAAAACCATAACATTTAATAATGAACAAACTTTAGTTGTTACACCTCTTAATAGCGCTAGAGGTATCGAATTATTACGCACTGCAAATTATCGCAATGATTTTTATAGTCTAATTCACCATTTTGAACCGCAAATTAATCCTTTATATTGTGGCATTGCTAGCTCGGTCATTATTTTAAATGCTTTAAATAAAGGTAATAATGAAGTTGCTAGTAGCAAATTATTTTCAACCAAAAAACCTCAAGCATTAGGTGGAGGTATTATTCCTTTTAGAAGCTATACTCAAGCTGAGTTTTTTAATGAGAATACTGAAATTATCAAACCAAAAGTAGTCATTGATCTACAAGCAAAAGATGAAAATTTAGAACGCTATGATGCTGGTGTTACTCTTACACAACTAACTTCACTGCTTGAAACATATAATTTAAAAGTAAAGAAGCATCACGCTAATAAAAAGCTTAAAAAAGGTCTTAAAGAATTTAAAAAACATCTTAAAAAAACTGTGAATACAGCTGATATTTATATGCTAGCTAACTTTCACGGCAAATCTATCGGAGTCTTAACCAATGGCCATATCTCACCAATTGTGGCATATCATCATAAATTTGAAGAGATACTTATCATGGATGTAGCAAGCCACAAACAACCTTGGTATTGGGTACGTATTGAACCTTTTTACGCTGCAATGCAAAGACTTGATGGTTTAGTGCCACGCGGTTATTTAATCGTTAGTGGTTATTAATCCAACTTAACTGCTAAGCGACAAGTAATTACATCTTTGGTTAAATCATAATCTCCGGAAGTATCTCCTATATTTGTGCCGCAATCGCTGGCATCATCACCATTAAACCCCCGAACAATACCAGTTGATGCAACCCCATTATCAAATTTTAAATCAATTTTTTTAGCATCAGCCGGAGTTAAAATACTAGCTATAGCACTATCATTTACAGTATCATATTTAGCAAAATGAATAAAATTTTTATAATCTGCAATTGCACCAAAACCATCCCAATAATAAAAAATACCTCCAGCTACTTTTGCACCTAAAATATTTTGATCAATTAACACATAAGGAGCACTGCTATTTAAAGTACCATCTAAAGATTTATCATAAATTTGCGAGAGACTTAATTGCAAAAAAGCATTCACTATTTCAGCAGAGGCTGGCTGAGAACCTTCTGTGTTACCACTAATACGATAATTACCATCTATTTCACGATTACCATTACCATCAATAATATTACTATCACTCCAATATTCTGAAGCATTTTCAATATCACCAGGCAAACCATAATAAGAAGTGTCAAAAGAATTATAAGCACGCTGTAACTCAGTTAATTCAACCATTACAGAATTTAATCTAGCATTATCAATTAGTTTTTTGCCAGTAAAAACTGCGGTTAATAATAAGGTTAAAATAGTAACAACTATTGCTAATTCGACCAGATTAAAACCTTTATTATTGTGCATATTATAATTCGATATAATTTTTGATAACTAAACCATAACTCTCAATACCAATTACTGCTTTAGGTGAATTGGTTAATAGATTCATTTCTTTTACTCCTAAATCTTTTAAAATCTGAGCTCCAACACCATAATCTCTAATAATATTACCTTGCTTGGGCTTATTATCAGCTTTCTTATCAGAAATAATTTGTGAAATTAAATGCTTTTGCGGGCTTCTTAGTAAAACAATTACCCCAGAATTTTTGGCGATAAATTCTAAAGCTTTAGTAAATAAACCTGCTCTATTATTATCTTGATCCCCCAAAAGATCCGATAAAATATCTTGAGCATGCATACGCACATTTACAGCTTTGCTAAAATCTAAACCTTCAGTAGCAATTGCCACATGCTCTGCATATTCAACATTACTCTTATAAATATGCAGATCAAAATCGCCATGCTGATTATGTAATTTATCACTTAATATCTTAGTAACCAGATTCTCCCTTTTTCTACGATAAGCAATTAAATCTGCAATAGTTGCGATTTTAAGATCATGCTCAGCAGCAAATTTATAAAGATCAGGCAAACGAGCCATAGTACCATCTTCATTCATAATCTCACAAATCACACCAGCAGGATTTAGACCAGCTAAAACAGAAATATCAACAGATGCTTCCGTATGACCTGCTCTGGTCAATACTCCACCATTTCTAGCTAGTAACGGAAAAATGTGACCTGGCGAAGCTATATCAGCAGCTCCTTTAACTGGATCAATTGCATCTGCAATTGTCTTAGCTCGATCAAAAGCTGATATACCAGTTGTAACACCCTCTTTAGCTTCAATTGAAACAGTAAATGCTGTACCATGACGAGAACTATTATATGGTGACATTAAAGGTAAATTTAATTCTTTTACTCTAGCCTCATTCAAAGCTAAGCAAATTAAACCTCTACCATATTTTGCCATAAAATTAATATGTTCTGCATCTGCAAACTGGGCAGGAATTATTAAATCTCCTTCATTCTCACGATCTTCATCATCAATGATAATAAACATTTTACCTTGTTTAGCATCTTGGATGATTTCTTCTATTGTTGCTAATTTATTCATTTTTGTACAAATTTTTCTATATATTTAGCCACCAAATCAAGCTCTATATTAACTTTAGACTCAATATTTAACTTACTGATATTAGTGATATTATAGGTATGTGGTATAACATAAATAGCAAAATTATCTTCTGCAACATAATTAACCGTAAAAGAAATACCATTAATAGTCACACTACCTTTATCAATCAGATATTTATTTTTGCTTTTATCTAAACTAAATGTGAGCTCATAAGATTCACCAACCTGCTCTTTACTAACTAATTTACTAACAAAATCAACATGGCCAGAGACTAAATGACCATCTAATCTTTCACCTAATTGCATTGCAAGCTCTAAATTAACTTGGCTACCTAATTGCCACTCATCAATATTTGTTTTGCTTAATGATTCATATGAGACAAAAAAGCGCATTTGGTCTGCTGATACTAGCTCGGTTACAGTCATACAAGCACCATCACAAGCAATAGATTGGCCAATATGCAACTCTTCTTTAATGTCATGTTTAAGGATAATCTCTTTACCTTTATCAACTATATTAATAGCTGTAACATTTCCTTTATTTGTAATGATTCCTGTAAACAATTACTTACCTATGCAAAATTCTCTGAATATTTTATCAAGAACTTCTTCAATATCAACTATTCCAAGCAATTGTCCAAGTAAATTGCTAATATTTCTTAGCTGCTCCGCTACTATCTCTAACTCATTATTTAAATTTATGACGTTAAGAACATCTACTACCTGCTCTATCACCGCCCTTTGCCTACCACTAGTTAAAATAATATCTTCTGTTATTTGATATTTTTCGATGATTTTTTGCTCAAGCAATTTTAATAAATTATCTAGCTGCTGTTCTGCTTTTAAAGATATTGCTAAATCATATTTAATTTGTGGCTGCTCATTTTGCGCTAGATCATTTTTATTAATTACTAGTAAACTATCTTGATCAAGAAAATCCTGATAATCTGCAGCACTTTCCAAATTATCTATAGCTAATAATAGAATTTTCAAATCCGCTGTTTTAACTAGCTGCTCAGCTTTCTCTATACCGATTTTTTCAACTTGATCTTCTGTGCTTCTGATACCTGCAGTATCTGAAATAATCACCGGATAACCAGCTATGTCTAATTTTACTGAAATTATATCTCTAGTGGTACCTGCATACTCTGAAACTATCGCTATATCTTTACCAGCTAAATAATTGATTAATGATGATTTACCTGAGTTTGGCGGACCAAATATTGCTAATTGCAAGCCTTGTTGCAAAAGCTCACCCGCCTTATTATCCTCAAGCTTTTTGCGTAAGGAAATTAGCATATTATCTAAAAGATTTTTTAGCTCGGCAAAGTCATTATCTGGGATAACCTCTTCCGGAAAATCCAAATAAGCTTCTAATAATGCCCTGCTCTTAACTAGATCATCTCTAAGTTTTTTATAAAAATCACTAAACTCGCCGGAAAGCTGCTTTAAAGCAAGATTAGCTTGCTTATCAGTTTCTGCTTTAATTAAATCATTAATTGCTTCTGCCTGTAACAAATCTAACTTATTATTATGTACCGCTCTTTTAGTAAACTCACCGGGCTGAGCATAATTAAAATCTGAGTGCTCTGCTAAAATCTTAATAATTTTTTTATAGATACTACTACTACCATGAATAGCTAACTCGATGACATCTTCTCCTGTGTAGCTTTGCGGAGCTTTAAAAAATGTTAATAAAGCCTGGTCTATTAACTGGCCTTGATAGCGCAGCTCAACTAAATGCGCATAACGCGGCTTAGGCTGTAATTTAACTGCAAATAACTCTAGAATTGTTAAGGCTTTAGGGCCAGATATCCTAAAAATTATTGTAGCAGAATTTAAATTAGCAGTTATTGGTGCAAAAATTGTCGAATTATCAGTCAATTGCTTGTTCTTACCTAAAATTAAAGATCTTGAAATTATATGAGAAATTAATTAAATACTCAACTGAGGCTCAATCAAATAAGTTAATTATGAAAATTTTATCTTGTAATGCTAATTTACCTTTAGCACAAAAAATCGCTGAACAGCTTAATGCTGATCTTGTTAAAGCAGAAGTAAAAAGATTCTCTGATCAAGAGATCTTCATCGAGATTTTAGAGAATGTACGCGGCGAAGATGTCTTTGTGATTCAGCCATCATCATGCCCTGCCAATGAAAATATCATGGAGCTCTTAATTTGCATTGATGCTTTAAGACGTGCTTCAGCTAAAAGAATTACTGCTGTAATACCTTATTATGGCTATGCTAGACAAGATAGAAAGCCTGGACCTCGTACTCCAATTACAGCTAAATTAGTAGCAAATTTAATCACTACTGCTGGCGTTGATCGTGTTTTGACTATTGATTTACATGCTGGACAAATACAAGGCTTCTTTGATATCCCATTAGATAATCTTTATGCATCTCCCATATTTACTGAAGATATGCAAAAAAAATATAGCAGTGAAGATACTATTATTGTTTCTCCAGATGTTGGTGGTGTAGCAAGAGCTCGTGCTGTTGCTAAAAAGCTGAATCTTGATTTAGCAATAATTGACAAAAGAAGAGAAAGAGCCGGAGTCTCTGAAGTAATGAATGTTATTGGAAATGTTGAAGGAAAAAACTGTATTTTTATTGATGATTTAGTTGATACAGCTGGCACTTTATGTAATGCAGCAATTGCTGTAAAAGAACAAGGTGCTATTAGTGCTTCAGCCTATATTACTCATGCCGTGCTTTCTGGTAAAGCAGTTGAGAGAATCTCAGGCTCAGAATTAGACGAGTTAGTTATTACTGATACTATTGATAATAGTAAAAAAATTGCCAATTTAGCTAATGTCAGAGTTATTTCAGCAGCTAAGCTTCTAGCAGAAGCAATAGATAGAATCTCACATGAAAAATCTGTTTCGATTCTTTTCGATTAAATTGCCATTAATTTGCTTGCAAATTCTAGCTTTTATTGTTAAAAAGCATTCCTCATTAAATATTACTTACATAAACAATGTCTAAAGAATACGCTATTGCTGCTACTTTAAGAGAAAACAAAGGTAAATCTGCAAATAAAAAATTAAGAGATCAAGGCTTAATTCCTGCAGTAATATATGGTAACAAAAAAGATAATCATTCTATCGCAATAGATAGTAACGAAATTACTAAAAGAATTAAACAAGGTAGATTTTATACTCAACTTTGTGAGATCACTATTGGTAATAAAAAATTAAGAGCTATTCCTAAAGTGCTTAGCTTTCATCCGGTAACTGACAAAATAGAACATATTGACTTTTACGAAGTATCTGAAAAAGAAAAAGTAAAAATCCAAGTATATATAAAATTACTTAATGAAGTTCTTTGTGCTGGTGTTAAAAAAGGTGGTGTAATCAATGTTGCTGCTCGTAGAGTAGAATTACTGTGCTACCCTAAAGATATTTTCAGTGAAATCGAATTAGATTTAATTGACCTACAAATTGGTGAATCACTGCATTTTAGTGATTTAAAATTACCTGAAGGTGTAGAGCTAGCTATTAAATCTTACAACCCTACAGTTGCTACTATCGTTGGACGTGCTGCTGAAGAAGAAACGCCTACTGGACTAGAAGCTGGTGAAGAAGGTGCTGATGCAGCTGAAGCAGATGCCTCTTCAGACAGCGAAGATTCTAAAGAATAAATTTCAATATTATAAAAATCTACAGCCTAGCTCTAATTCGCTTGTGCTTTATTAACGACAGAATAGTCGTCAATGAATGCTGCTGATATGCGAATGTACAGCTACACTCTAGATTTTTAAATTATATTTGAAAAACATTTCTCATAAGATTACAACATAGTAAAAATATTAGATAGAAATGCTACTTATCTGTGGTCTGGGTAATCCAGGAAAAGAATATCAACAAACCAGGCATAATATTGGTTTTCTATTTATTGACTACCTCCTTGAAGAATTGTCTATAGATTCAGCCGAACTAAAAAACAAATTTCAGGCTGATTTTATTAAGACAGAATATTTAGAACATGAAGTTATTATTGCTAAACCGCAAACCTATATGAATAATTCAGGCATTGCAGTTGCAGAGCTTTGTAAATTTTTTAAAATAAAACCTGAAGAAACCATCATCATCCATGATGAACTAGACCTGCCTTTTAATAGCATAAAAACCAAATTAGGTGGTGGCCATGCTGGCCATAATGGCTTAAAAGATATTGATAAAAGAATAGGGAAAAAATACCACCGTATTAGAGTAGGAATTGATCATCCGCGCAATATTGCAGGAGATTTCCGTGAAGTAGCTGATTATGTATTATGTAAATTCTCTGAAGAGCAACAAAAGCAGCTTGAAGCTCTTAACAATAAAACAATCAATGAGTTAGATCAGATTATTAAAGCTAACTTTTAATACCCTGCCATCTTTTAAAACTATCCAATTCAATATCAAAATAGCTAATCATTCTTGCAACTGAATCAGCAATCAATTCTTCTAGAGATTTTGGCTTATTATAAAAAGCTGGAACTGGTGGAAAAATATAGACACCAAGAGCTGCTAATTTTTGCATATTTTCAAGATGTATAGCATGTAGAGGAGCCTCTCTAACTGCTAATAATAATTTTTTACGCTCTTTAAGCATCACATCCGCTGTTCTAGTTATTAAATTATCACCATTACCAGTGGCAATATTAGACATGGTTTTTACCGAACATGGCAAAATCAACATGCCATCTATCTTAAATGAACCGCTAGCTAAACAAGCAGAGATATCTTTAACTGGATAAGTTACATCGGCTAAAGCCTCTAACTCTTTAGCAGCAATATCTAGTTCTTGCTTAATAGTAATATGTGCAGAGTGCGAGATAATTAAATGAGTTTTTACCGAATCTAACTGATGCAAAAACTCTAAGGCTTGCTTAGCATAGATTGCCCCACTCGCACCTGATATTGCAATAACTAGATTTTTCATTAAGCAGCTGCAGTTTGTGATTCGCTAGCTTCAGCCTCCTCTTCTTCACTATCCATGCCTAAAGCTGTTTTGTATATTTCTAACATACTTTCTTTCTCATATAATTCGCTTGAATCATATTTACGTAATTTAATTACTTCACGCATGATTTTAGTGTCAAAACCAAAAGCTTTAGCTTCACTGAAGATTTCTCTAATATCATCAGCTAAGGCTTTTTTATCTTCTTCTAGCTTCTCAATTCTCTCAACATAGCTTTTTAAGTGTGAACCATCTACACCATTAACAGTTTTTGTAGTCATTTGTCATTTTATAATTTAGATTTAAAAACTCCAAAATTATAAATAATTAGCTAGCTAAAATCTATGAAGAAATTAAAAATCTTTATTATCAGCGGAGAAGCTTCTGGCGATCTTTTAGGAGCAGAAATCATTAAAGCTCTGGCAGCACAAAAAAGCCATGAGATTGAGCTTATTGGCGTTGGTGGCGAGCAGCTAACTAATTTAGGTATTAAAAATATTTTCCCGCAAGATGAGCTTGCCATAATGGGTTTTGCAGAAGTTCTGCCTAGAATCCCACAAATCTTAAAACGCATCAAGCAAACTGTTCAGGCAATTAAAAAATATCAACCAGATATAATTTTAACCATTGATGCACCAGATTTTAATTTTAGAGTTATTAAAAAACTACGCAAATCAGGCTATAACAGTTCTAAGATAGTTCATTTAGTAGCACCAACAGTTTGGGCATATCGTGAATATCGTGCTGAAAAAATTGCAAAGCTTTACGATTTATTATTTTGCTTATTACCTTTTGAACCACCCTATTTTGAAAAATATGGCTTAAAGAGTATTTTTATCGGTCACCCTTTACTTTATAAAGAAATACCAGCACCAGCTCTTGCTCCTGAGCAAAAATATCAAATTAACAAAAAAGATAAAATCATCCTAGTTACCGCAGGCAGCAGATCGAACGAAATATCAGCATTATCAGATAGTTATATAAAAGCCTTAAAGCAATTAACTAACAAATATAATGATTTAATTTTAGTATTCCCTACACATGCAAAACACAGAACTAAGCTTAGTAATTTAACAGAAGATCTAGATTGCAGGATTATTATTACTGATGATGAAGCTGAGAAATATTATTTCATGAAACATGCTTATTGCGCACTGGCTAAATCAGGAACAAATAATTTAGAAATTGCTGCAGCTGGTACTGCCTTAATTTGCTGTTATAAAATGAGTAAACTCACCTATCAGATCTTAAAACGCATCATTAAAATTAAATATGCAAATTTAATTAATATTTTAGCAGGTAAAGAAATCATTCCAGAATTAATACAGGATGGTTGCACCAGAGAGAATATCTTCAAACAGTTAGATAAATATTTAAGCGATAAAAAATATTGCGAAAATCAAGTAGCAGCACAAAATAAATATTTAGAAAAATTTAAAAGCACTAGCTCTACTCCAGCCAAGCTTGCAGCTGATGCTTTACTAGAAGATATGCCAATTAATATCAAGTAGCTTTTAAGACTCCTCCGGTTCTCGAGTGGCTGAGTGATAACGAAGCTGTACCGAGAGATCCCTTAGTTATGCATCTTAATTACTCAGACTCAAGCCGGCCTTTCGGTACAACCTCGCTTTGCTGTTTTTTTGACTGATACTCAGTTCAGTTTTTACTAATAACTTTATTGGAGCATAGCTCCAAGTCGTTCTTAGAAAACTGCTCGCTTCACTTGTAAAAAAGCTAATATGCTTTTTTACTGCATTCGCCTCAAGAACATAAAGCATAAAAACTAACTACGTCTCTTTTGCCACAAAATATAAGCAATGATCAAGCTGGCAATTGAGACGACAGTGATAATAGTAGCTATTTTGAGATTAGCTTTAATTAATTCGGCACTATGACCAAATAGCATTCCTATTAATGTAAGTACCAACATCCAGATACCTGAACCTAAAAAAGTACATGCAGAAAATTTCTTCTGACACATACCAGATAAACCAGCTGGTATTGAGATATATTGTCTAAGACCAGGAATTAATCTGCCAGTAAAGGTAGAAATAACCCCATGTTTTTGGAAGAAATCTTGAGTCTTATTTAATTGCTTCTCACCAAAAAAGAAATATTTACCATATTGCTTGATAAATTTAATACCTAAAAACTTAGCTAAATAATAATTGATAAAAGCTCCTGCTAAACTACCTGCAATACCGGAAAGCACCACCAAAGCAAAAGATAACTTACCTTTTGCAACCAAGTAACCAGCTGGAATCATTACCAACTCACTTGGAAAAGGCACAAAACTACTTTCAATTGTCATTAAGAAAAAAATTATCCAATAATTATATTGCTCAATTATTAGAGTTAAATCTCCAAGTAAGTCTAAAAAAAATTCCTGCATTAAAAAGATTTTAATTGGTTAAGTTTTGCAAAAGCCTGCCCATTGCTTAAAATATCTTGCGCCAAATTTACTCCTTCCTGAATATTACTGACTTTTTCCGCAAGGTATAAAGCTATAGCTGAATTGAGAGCTACCATATCACTATAAGCATTTTGCTCACCTTGAAAAATTTTTAGCATTTCTCTAGCATTATGTTCTGCATCGCCACCCCTAATATCTGCTAAGCTAGCAAGCTCAAAACCAAAATCACTAGGGTAAATAGTAGTATTGCTAATTTTACCTGAATTAATCTCTACTAAATCAGTTGGTGCAGCGATGGAAGCCTCATCTAAACCATCTTGACTATTTAATAAAATCACTCGCAAAAAATCCAATTGCTTTACTACTGCGCTATATTTCTCAAAAAGCTCTGCACTATATAATCCTATTAGCTGTTTCTTGGGCCCTACTGGATTAAGTAAAGGTCCAATCAAATTAAATATGGTTCTTACGCCAAGATTTTTTCTCAAAGGACCAACATTAGCTAAAGCTGGGTGATAATGTGGAGCAAATAAAAAAGCTATATCAATTTCTGCTAAGGCATTTTTAGCTTGTTCTGCCGCCATATCAATATCAACTCCAAGCTTTTGCAGTACATCAGAAGATCCAGATTTTGAACTAACCGAACGATTACCATGTTTAGCAACCTTTATATCACAACTTGCTACTACAAAAGCTACAGCTGTAGAAATATTTAAAGTATTTTGTCCATCACCACCGGTACCACAAACATCAATAAGATTATCTGCATTATAAGAAATCTTTGTAGATTTTTCTTTTAGTAATGTGACTAAATTATAAAGAGCTTCAACTGTTTCACCGCGCAGAGTTAAGCCATATAGCAAAGCAGCAGCTTGTTCAGCATTAATCTTACCAGCTATTAATTCTGAGAAGAATAAAAAATACTCACCATCTGTGAGCTCCTTACCATTTTGAATTTTTTTGAGGAGATCTTGCATTATTTATGAAATTACTTTTAAGAAAGCTCTTTCTAAACTATCAGCTTTATATTTATTTTTAAATTGCTTTGCAGTACCTAAGAAATTTAAGCTGCCTTTATGAATAACACCTATGCGATCACAAATCTCGTCAATATCAGATAAAATATGTGAACTAAAAAATACTGTATTACCCTCTGCCGCATAAGCCCTCAGTAAATCTTTTAACTTAATACGCACATGTGGATCAAGACCACTCATTGGCTCATCTAGAATTAGTAAAGGAGCACCTGAAAGAAACATCGAGATCAAACCAAGCTTCTGTCCCATACCTTTAGAATATTTAGTCACTTTATTATCAAGTGCATTCTTATCTAAATCTAGATTTTTTGCATAATATAAGGCTTTTTTATGATTATATTCTTTATTAAAATAACCCATAGATAAAGATAAAAATTCTTTACCTTTAAGATATGATGAAGGTTGAAATTTCTCCGGCAGGTAAGAAATATTCTTACGCGATTCTTTATTAGTAGAATCTACTCCAAAAATATTTACAGCACCTTTATCTGCACGAAGTAAATCTAAGATAATTTTAATTAATGTAGTTTTACCAATACCATTAACACCAATAAGGCCAAAAATTTCACCTTCTTTAATAGTAAAATCAAAATTCTTTAAAACTTTTTTGCTTTTAAAATCTTTACTTAATTTTTTGATTTCTAAGATATCTTTCTTTTTGCTCATTTTAACCTGTTAGTCTTTTTTGATTCTTCCTTCTCTAATAAATACTCCATCCGTAATCTCAAATGATTGATTAGGCTCTAAGCCAAATTCTACAGTGGCTATATTATCAATGATTTCAACACTAGTATCAAAAGGTAAATTATTATTTTCTTTAGCAAATTCTAACCAATCCACAAATTTAGCATAACCTGTTACCCATTTAAAACGTACATAGTCAGTTGCAATACTTATGATCTCTAGCTCAGAAGAATTCTTATCTGCAGAAATTCTATTATCATTTAACCAAATAACCCATTGCTCCTCACCAAAAAATAAAATTGAGTTTAGATAAAAAGACACCACATTTTTAGTTTTAACTTCTTGTTCAACCTCAACTTCAGCTAACATATCAGCCTCATCAAATAGGCCAACTTCTAATTCAACTCCACGTACTGCTGCCTCTTTCACTTCTGCTATCTTTTCTATAACTTCAACACTGTAAAATAATGAAGCTCTCATTAAATTTTTATACATGATTTTATCAGCCTGCTCTTGCGCTGCTGCTAATTCTGCTTTTCTTTTCTCTGCTCTTGCCTGTAACTCTTCTAAACTAAGTGCTTCATCTTGATTAAGATTTTCATATTTAACAATCTCTAATAAAATATTTACACTTTCAGTATAATCAGCGAGTTCTTCCACCTCAGTAGCTTCCACTACTTCAACAACTTCCTCAACTTCAGCAGCTTGCTCAACTTTCTGAATATTTTCATCTTTTACTGGTTCTGCTACATCAACTGCTTGAACCTCTTGCTCTTCCGAATCAATCTCCAAATCCTGATCAATGGCTAGAGCTTCTAGCTGCTGATCTTGCTCTACTATATTTTCTAAGATATTTTTTTCAGCTGCTAGAATATCTTGATCAGCTGCTACATTCTCAGTTTCAACAGCAAAGACCGACTTCACAAAAAATAATAATGTTAAAAAGATAAGATTTTTCATTGCTCTTTTAACTCACGCCAAGATAAATCAAGTTTTGCATGCACAGAAGATACGGAAGTACCTTTTGATAATGATGAAAAGAAATCCTTAGTTATTGCTTGCTCTTGCTTAATTGTGTAGCTGTTAACTTTAAAATAACCTGGAAATCTAGTTTTAAGATCATAGATAAACATCATCACTTCAACATCTGTTAAACCTCTGACTACAATATTAATATCGCTAGCTTCAGCACTAATTTTTTTACCACGATACTGACCAGGCATAATAAATGGCTTAGACATCTTGATATCAAGATCTTTAAATTCATATTTTAATTTCAGCTCATCCAGAATTTTTCTTGCAACTCCAATATCTAAACCGGTGAAAGCTGATTTCTCAGAAGTTAAAATATCCCAGGTAACCATCGCCTCTTCAATATCTTCTGATTTAGTATTAAAATTATCTATATCTCTTTGATATTCTTTGAGCTTACTATTAATACTACGCTCTTGCTTTAAGTATTTTTCACTATTCTTACTAAAATAAGCATTCATAAAATATAAACCAGCTAAGCAAGATATTAAGATCGCTGCTTTTATGCCAATAGTAATTTTTAGTTTTTTAATCGTGATCATTTTAAAGCTCGTGAAATAGAAAAACTAATAGGAATATTATCTAAATTAACATCAAAATTAATCGTATCTGGTAATTCAGAGTGAGTAATATCGAAATCATTAAATTCTGTTTTTAAATCTCGGATAAAAGCATCATATTTAGAAAACAACTCTTCATAGGTAAGCTTGTTACCGATAAAATTACCATTAATTTTTAAAGTAATTTTATTATCTTTTGAAGCGTCCCAACTATAATCATTAACCTTAATATGCTCCGGCATAATTTTAGCTAAACGCATTATTTCATCCAAAGGGTTTGAAACATCTTTCTTAAGTAGATTATGTAATCTTGCCACGTCAATTACTTTATCTTCTTCTATGTCAAAGCCAAAAGTGTCTTGCCTTACATTTTCTAATTTGGAAGATATTTTGCTTTGCTTAAATTTTAGCTGCTCAACATCTTTTTTCAAATTATGGAAGCTATGAAACTTATATAATGAAAATATTACCACAGCAAAAGCAGCAAATAATGATGCTACAGTCAAACCAACATTAACATTTAAGAAGGTTGAGATCTTTTCAAGATTCTTGGTTAGAAAGCCAAGATATTTACCCTTATTAACAAAATAAGCACTAAGGTCTTGATCAAAATGATTTAGACGTGAAGATGGTATAGTTTTTGGATAAGCTTGTTTTAAGAAAAGATTATAATCCACATATTGTACATTATAAATCTGTAGGCTCGACCAATCATAATTAGTTTTTAGCTCTTCATAGATCATTAAATATAAGCAAATTCCATCCTTATCTTTAAAACCTATTCTGCGTAAAAATTCTACCGTACCTAAAATTTGGTTTTTAAGAGTCTCAACATTATCTACAGAGAGCTGCTCTCTTTCAAAACTTAATGATCTACTAAAAACAATCTGCTGATTTTTAGTAACAATAATTCTGAATGCACCAACCTTACTTTGTACCACAATCATTTTCCAAAGTGGCTGTGCTGTCTTTTTAACTTTTTTTTCCTTAGTTTTGACAGAGCATATTTCTACAATATTTTGCAACTCAATCGGCAAAGAGTAAATCGCATCAATATTATTAGAAAATCTTTCCAAATATTTTAACCAATCAGTCAAAGGTGGTAAAAAGGCAATATTTACCAAAACATAGCTTTGACTAGTCTTGCTTTTATCAGTTTTTTTAACTTGGAAGTAATTATAAATATCATCCTTGTTAAAATCTTTTTTAACTCTTCTTTGTAGTAGCTTTTTTACAATTAATGGATTTGAAGATGGTACTTTAATTTCTTTAAAACTTTGCTCACTTGAATCACATAAAAGATAGATAGGAACTTTTTGGTTTTTTCTAATTAGAGTTGAGAATTCTTTAATGTTAGGATCTTCCACTCCTTTAACAAAAAGAGACTTAACTGGTTGCCCTTTATGAAACAAAGTAAGATATGCGCCTGAATCACCAAAAAATAAAACCAGCTTTTTAAAAATTATTTTTTGAAAAACACTTAACATAATCTACTGAATATTACTAAAACTCGAATATAACGGACCAAATACAGAAAGTGATATCCACATTAGCAGACCACCCATTACTATAGTAAGTGCTGGCTGAATGATACCGACCATAGAATCTACTGAATCATTAACTTCCTTATCAAAAAAGAACTTCACATTCTCTAAAGAATCACCCATATTTCCCGTTCTTTCACCAACTTCAAACATCCTAATTACTAGATTAGGAAAACGACCTGAAGTTTTAAGCGCTTCACTGATAGAACTACCCTCAGAAACATCCTGACTAATTTCGCTAATCGTTTTTCTAACTACACGATTTTGTACAACACGCGACACAATGTTAAAACATTCCATTACATCAATACCACTTCTAAAAGTAATTAAGAAAAACTGACTAAAACGTGCCACATCAATCTTTAACAAGGTTTTACCAATAAAAGGTACCGACAATATAACACGGTCATAAGCATAGGCATAAGCATCATTAAATTTATAAAATAACTTACTGCCAATCACAAATACTATAGGCACTACTATCATTAACTTCCAATATACTTTAAAAAATTCTGAAAAATTGATCAGAGCCTGCGTATAAAAAGGCAGTGAAAAATTTTGTTTAAGTAGAAAATCAGATAATTTTGGGATTACCACCACCATCATTACCGATGTAACAATGAACAAAATTACCAGTAAAAACAAAGGATACCTGATCGCCTTTTTGGTTTTTCTTTTAATT
Source organism: uncultured Rickettsiales bacterium (assembly GCA_963991775.1). Taxonomy (GTDB): domain Bacteria; phylum Pseudomonadota; class Alphaproteobacteria; order Rickettsiales; family JABIRX01; genus CAXDRM01. Next base: position 35,850 of record CAXDRM010000003.1, read on the forward strand.
TCTGCACTCCATTTTAAATGCTCTGCTAGGTAAGCAAATGACTGACTCAAATTACCAGTCTCTTCACCAGCTTTAACTAAACCCACAAAAACATCGTCAAAAATTGTAGGATGCTCAGCCATAGCTTCAGAAAGCATTCTACCTGATTTTACAGATTCGTGAATTTCCTGCATCAAATCTCTAAATTTGGTATTATCTTCTGAATCTCGTAAATCCTCAATTGCCTGAGTAATTGGAACACCTGCCTTATCTAGCTGTTCAAAGTGAGTACATAATAGGATTAGATCTTTAACTTTAAGACTCCCTGAAGAAAGACTTAGAGAGAAAAATGATTTACCAACTTCTTTATTACTGATTAATTCTAAACCGATTTCGCTAAGCTTAAATTCGAGATCATCATAATTTTCAGCATTCATTGAACCTCTGAACTGCTTTCCATCATCATTGATCGCGAGATAAATATAATTCGGCATTTTTTACAACCTATCAGTCAAATCTATATTCCTGATTAATTCTTCTAAATCAGTCAAACCTTCCAACACTTTTAGAACACCATCTTGATCCATAGTAACAAAACCTTCGCTCTTAGCTTGACCTAAAATTGCATTGCTAGTTTTTTGCAAAGCAATCATCTCATCAACTTCTCTAGTAATTTCTAAAATTTCTGACACTGCAATTCGACCTTTATAACCTGTATGATTACATTTTGGACAACCATCATGCACATAAATTGTTGGTGGATTTTCTGGATCAACACCCATAATACGGCATTCTTCTGCATCAGCAATTTTAGCCTTTTTACAATGGTTACACAGCAACCTTACTAATCTTTGCGCAACACAACAAATTAAAGCACCTGAAAGTAAAAATGGCTTAACACCAATATCTGATAATCTAGAAATAACACCAACTGCATCATTAGTATGTAAAGTAGTAAATACTTGGTGACCAGTCATTGCAGCTCTTACCGCAATACTTGCAGTTTCAGCATCACGAACCTCACCGACAAAAATTACATCCGGATCTTGTCTCATTAATGATTTAATACCTTCGACAAAATCTAAACTACCTTCCTTGATAGAGGTTTGCCTAATTAGAGGAATCTCATACTCAACCGGATCCTCCAAAGTCATAATATTTTTATCAACTGAGTTAATATAGTTAAGTATCGAATATAAGGTTGTGGTTTTACCACTACCAGTTGGACCTGTAACTACAATTACCCCTTCAGGCTTTTTTAATAATTTAGTAAGGATTTTTTGATTATGCTCACTATAACCTAACTTCTCCAGACTCACTAATGATTTAGCTTTATCTAAAATTCTGAGTACGATATTTTCTCCTTGTACAGTTGGCTGAGTTGCCACACGAAAGTCGACTTCTCTACCTAATACATTTGCCGTAGCATGACCATCTTGTGCCTTTCTACTTTCGGCAATATTCATACCAGACATAATTTTTATTCTCACCGCAATTGGTGGCCAATAATCTTTATGGAAAGCTTTAATCTGACGCATCTTACCGTCAATTCTATAACGCAAACGCAAGAAGTTTTCTTCAGGCTCAAAGTGGATATCTGAAGATCCAGCATGTACTGCATCTATTAAAATAGAATCTACCAAACGTACTATCGGGTTTTTATAATCCTCATTAGCACTATCAGCATTTAAACCTTGATCAGCACTTTCAATTTCTTTTAGGATGCCATCAATCGACATCTCATAATCATAATATTGATCAATGATTTCTAAGATTTCCGATTCAGGACTATAAACTGGCTCAATAACTAAATGAGGTGGAAAAAACTTTTTCACCTTATCTAGAGCAATAACATCATATACATCATGTACTGCAACTAGAACCTTACGAGCATCTATTGAAACTGGTAAAATTTTATGACGCAAGGCAATATCTTTAGGTATTTGCTTTATTAACTTTGCATCTAATACTACTGACTTAAGATCAAATTTTTCAATACCAGATGTCGAAGAAATGGCTTCACCTAAAGCACTTTCAGTAATAAAACCCATTGATACTAAAACATCACCTAGCGAGGTTTGACCAGTCATGCTCATTTGCTTTTTAGCAACTAAAATTTGGTCATGTGAGATAATACCTTTTTCAGTAAGGATATCTTCTAATTTTGTTGCAGAATCTTCAGGAGCTACACCAGCCTGACCTAATAAAACTGAATTAGTAGAAGCCTCAGAAGCTGGAGGTTCAGGATTATCACTAACTTGATTAAAATTAGTGTTTTGCATTTGCTCGATTATATTTCGATCTTCTGAAAATTGTCTTTCAGTCATACGCCCATTATTTGCATTTAATTAATACTGAAATTTCTTTATTTACAACTATATTTTTAGTTTTCATAAAGCGAGTTGCATTATACAAGTTTCTTTTTTTAGAGCCAGACAATATTCAGCAAAATTGCCTACTGGGCAGATACATAATTTGTTATCTTCTTGCCAGCTTAATTCATGACCCTGATCAGCATATAAATTACCAGTTAAAGGCTTGCCATCATCAATCTTTTGATCATAGAGCTTTGCCTCAAAGCCCGATAAACATGACCAAGATAAATTACCAAAATTTTTATCTGCTGCGATACGCAAAAAATTTTGTTTTTTAGGAAAATGAAAATTTACATTATTAAGCTTACTATCTGCTAAAATTTGCAAACCACATTTGCCCTTAGCTAATTCAGGCATATTTGCTGTAATTTTAGCATGTTGTAACTGCCTGTTATAATTAAAATCATAAAAAATAAATTCTGTAACATCCAAATGTAACCACGCATTCAAGGTTTCATCTTGATCACTAACTAAATGATCACCATTGCCTGAATTTTGCTCAGGCCCAATTTTAGCAGCAAAAGGAAAATCACCAGGATAAAAATTATATTTATCCTTAAAATTATCTATTGCTTCAGCGTAGATATTTATCTGACCAATAGCTACCTGCAACTCAGCTTTATCTTTTAAATGATTTGCAGCTGATAAAAATATTGCAAATAAAGCGATAAAAATTAAGCTAATTGACAACTCTAATAATGAGAACGCACTTTTCATGTATAAAGATTTTAATAAAATATTATTTTTTAGCCTCATTTTAGCCATTTTAGTAATTATATATTACATAAACAAGGCAAATGACAGCGCATTATACAATAAGATATTACATAAGCAACAATTAATTTCAGGAACTATTGATAAAATTATTGATGGTGACTCATTAATTGTTGCAGGCAATGAAATTAGATTGCTTGATATTGATGCGCCTGAATATCTGCAAAGCTGTAATTTAGCAGATAAAACGGAATATCGCTGTGGCTTAAAGTCACTTAAAAAACTTAAAGAGCTAACCAAAGGACAAAATCTTTCCTGCCAAATTCATGGTATTGATTATTATAAGCGTTATTTAGCAACTTGCTTCATTGAAAAATTAAATATTAATGAAGCAATGATTCGTAGCGGCCATGCTGTTATTTATGATCATAATTCTGCATATTATAGTGCTGAGCAATATGCTAAAGAAAACCAACTAGGTCTGTGGCAAGGAGACTTTCTTCATCCAAAACAATATAGAAAATTGCACAAGAAATAACCACTAAAGGATCTCTCAGCAACTTATAATTTAATCTATAATAATTTATCCTTAGCAGCATTAAGCAAGCTAGCTAAATGTTTAGAGCCACCAACATCTGGGTGAGTAGTTTTCATTAATTTTTTATATTGCTTTTCGATTTCGGATTTAGTTGCTCCTGGTTTTAGCCCTAAAATTTCTAATGCTTCTGCCTTACTCAAATTAACAGCAGATTTTTTATTAGTGTTAGCTGAGGCTTTTTTATAACCAGAAAAATTTTGCGCCAACATGCGCAGCAACCCCATATTGCCAAGAAAAAATCTTGCAGCTTTAAATATAAAAGGCAAAGCAACCATTAAAGCAGCCACAACTACCTGCCCAAAACGCAGAGCCAAAATAGCTAGCAAAGCAATTGCTGCTATCATAAAGAATCTACGCAATTTTTCTGGCTGATAATTTTTTAAATAAAACCCTACTAAAATTAGAGCGATAATTAATATTAAGTAAATCATATAAAGCAAATCTTTAGTGGATCTCTCGGTACAATTTTTTTCTACGCAAAAAATCACTCGAGAACCTGATTAGTAATTTAGGTCCTT
>CAXDRM010000004.1:0-39401 GCA_963991775.1 uncultured Rickettsiales bacterium
ATACACAAATAGCCATAGCAGCACAGGATTTTATGGTTGAGTTAGAAGGTATCTTTAACTTAACTCAAGATGATTTTTTAGTGGCTTAGATTATGAGTAATAAAAAATCTGCTGTTACTAAAAAATCTCACAAAGATTTTTACAAAAAAGATAAAGGTATATTAACTAAGCTTAGTCCTGAGAAAAGGCATCAGCTAATAGGCGAGGTAACTTCTTTGCTAATCCTTTCAGAGATTCATCATAAATTTTTGATAAATGACATTGCTACATCATTTTTTCCGCCACTACATTTAAATCAATTTAAACTTTATAAGAATAAAGAAGGCAATCCAGTTGCCTTGGTAACTTGGGCTTTTTTATCAAAAGAAGCAGAAAAAAAACATATAAACCACCAAATGCTGGATCCAGAAGATTGGAACTCAGGCGATAGAATTTGGTTTATTAATACTTTAGCTCCACTTGGACATTTTAAGCAGGTTTATAAAGATCTAAAAGAAAATGTTTTTCCAGATAAAATGATAAAAACTATTCGTATAACTAAAGATGCTAAGTTAAAGGGAGTATCTGAATTTTATGGGTTGAATTATAAGAAGCCTGAGACGAAAAAAGCCGAGCAAGAAAAGAAAATCTTAATTTAATTGCATAAAAAATAAAAAAGCCAGGCTAACTAAATAACCTGACTTAAACTAAAATTAAGATTTATTAGAAAAGTCTATTAAAACTTATATGCTAGACCGATTCTAAATACTTCCTTATTGAATTCAGAAATGTTTTGATTTGGATCTTCTATTTCGATTTCAGAGTACTCATAACCAATTCTTGCTCTTAAATTATCTATTATAGAATAGCTAGCAAACAAACCATAGGTAAAAGCTGCATCTCTGTCGGAGCTAGAACTATTCACAGAATCCCAGTTAACTTCATATTCATTTATAGCTATTCCTAGGTTAATTCCTGCTGATAATTCGCCTGTAAAATCATAACCTAAATCAGTATTTACTCCATAAGTATAATCTAGATTCCACGTATCATTGTCAGAATCGCTTAACTCAACGTTACTATAATCAAAAAATACACCTGGAGCAACAAAAAAACCATCAAAGTTAAAAGCATGTCTATAATAAATACCCGCAGATATTTGGCTATCATCTTCAACGTTAAAACTATTTACATTAACATCATTAATTTTTTCAAAACTCAGATCAGTATTAATTAAATCTACACCCATATAATTGCCTTTTGTTTCAGCTAAAGAAGCTGATGAAATAGCGGAGATAATTGCTGCTGTTGTTAAAACTTTTTTCATACTTAACCTCTAAATAAAGTTTATTCTGAGAAGTTTTTAGTTTATAACTAGTGTATTATCAAGATTTTTTTTTATAAAAATAGAATATTATCTATTAATTCCATATAATAGTGAACAAAGACCGTGAAGTATGCCATTAAACATTGGTCCCAAAAGAACAGAACTAGTATTTCTTATAACTTTGTAGGGTAGATTAGCTATTGTTGGACATTACTTTCTTTATTACTACCTCAAATATCATAGCATAAATATTACCACTGCTATTATTATCAGCATCTGATAATGATGCCCTTTCCTGCTAAAGAACATCAACAGTTTTATCATCAAAAAGCTGACTGATAGTAGGGTAAAAGCCATATATCACTTTTACATCTGGAGAATCATTCAAGGAAGGTAAAACAAGAATAGATTTTGAATCATTTCTTTAAAAGTTACTATAATCATATTTTTCAATTTTATGATTACAAGAAGATTGGAATTCAGGCGATAGAATTTGGTTTATTAATACTTTAGCTCCACTTGGACATTTTAAGCTAGTTAATAAAGATATGAGAGAAAATGTCTTTCCTGATAAATTAGTTAAAACAATTCGCATTAGCAAAGATGCTAAAATAAAAGGTGTATTTGAGTGGTATGGTAAAGATTACAAAAAACCTGAGACGAAAAAGCCGAGCAAGAAAAGAAAATTATAAAATAATAAGTGCAATTTGATAATTATTCTTTGTAAAAGATCTATCTATCTTAGTTATTGATTGACAATCTGTTTTAACTAAATATATTTTCAACCGACAAATACATAAGTTAAGAATAATGAAGCTAAAAAATATAATCATTTTGTTTCTTTTTATATCCACTGCATGTTCTAACCAGCAGGTGATTTTGAACGGCGATCATGATAGGGAGATACATCCTGCATATAAGAAAGATCAAGCTTTCTTTCTTAATGGCCCATTTCAGGAGGCTAACATTAGTAGCAAAGAGGCATGTGAATCAAACCAAAATATTCATAGCTATGAAGCCAAGCTTACATTTTTTAATGGATTATTAGCTACTTTGACAAATGGAATTTACACTCCTAGACAAGCTATGGTTTATTGTATTGATAAAGAATAATATGAGGATTTTATGAATATTAAGTCAATTTTAGTTTTAGTACTTTTTTTAACATCATGTTCAACACAAAGATTAATAACTGATAAAAAGTATTACAAAAGCACATACCCAACATATACACAAGTGGATCATTTCATTTTTTGGGGCATTGGACAAAAAAAGATCTTCGATAAAGCAGATTCAATATGCCAAAAGAAAGATAAAATACTTTCTAGCGTAGAGTTCAAGCAGACTGTACCTAACTATCTTTTAACGTTAATAACTCTTGGTATATACTCTCCAAGAACTTTGGAAATACATTGCATTAAAAAGTAGCTATATAGCTAATCACTTAACAGTTATCCTGATAAACAATAATTTTTGCTCTATAAATATTATTTCATTGGCTGAAAAAATATAAACCTTTTTGGTGTATATCACAAATTAAGGGCAAAAAGTAGGTTATTTTTTATAAAAATAAAGCTTTTAAAACTCATAGGGTTATATTCACTCTTCAAATAATATGTGCAATAACTTTAACATAGCAAAATCTATTCTTTAATTATAGAAAAAATAGTGTTTTCTAATAATAGTGAGTTTAACTATTTTATTATTGATTTCTCAGCCACATTTAAGTCAATAAAAGATAATTTATTATTCAATCTTTGTGTTGTTTTACCAAAATTGCTATCGACAGTTATTATAGGATTGTCAACAATATTATAAATAAGATGCCCAGAAAAGCTCGGAGCAAATAGTCTTGTTAAAAAACCTGGCTTTCTCTTAATAATATTTGTATTTTTAGGTAATACAGCTTTTATATCACCAATATAAAAAACTCCTTTTTTATTAGGAATATCTTTCAGTGTTTCTTTTAAATCGAATTTTACGTAATAGCTATATGACATATTAACTATCTCTGGTAGAATTTTTACTTTACTCTCTAAATACACTCTATTTCCACAACCTATAGAAAATAACAGATCATCTTTTAGCATTTCTTCTTTTATTTCTATAGCAAATACATTGTTTGCAATATTTGATGCCTGACCAATTTCTGGTCTATTATACTTATATATGTATGTATTTTTGTAAGGTGGGTTGTTATTAACAAAAAAAGTACAAGAGTTTGTTATCTCATCATTGTAATTAGCAAATGTTCTGCTTTGATCATACACACTAACTTTTCCGTAAATAATTATGGAATCTTCTGATCTTTCAAATTTAGCCCTAACTCCAGATAAAACGTCTCCTTCTATAATTTTTCCGGGAGCAACACATGAAGTTAAAATTAATAAGGCCAAATAAATAAAGTTTTTTTTCATGATTAATTATAAGTTCTGTTTTATATTTACCTATTAGGTGTAAAAAATTCGAAAATTATAAAAATATACTAAATTTAGAGTTAGTCTATATTTTGAATAAGGTAAGTAAATAAATCCTTATCTTGATAATCTTTATAACTATCGGTTACCTTAAGCGAAAATTTACCTTTGTCATTTATCCCCATATGTCCAAGATAAAACAAGTCTGAAATGTTAAACATCTTTGATTTCCAGTTTATTTCTATATCTCCACCGTAAACAAATTTTTCTCCATGTTTAAAGCCATCAATTTTCTGTTTTACTTTTTTATACCTGTCTTTGTTCCACAACACCCTATATTGACTACAATATATGTTATCTAGAGTCACTCTCTGATCTTTATCTTTTTCTATAACTAAGTAATTAGAGTTATTTATTTCCTTAGATATTTTTAAACTTTTAAAAGGTTTACGATTCTGATCTGAAAAATGTACTACACATGGACTAGATTTGCTTATATCCCTATATTTACTACCATATTTAAATTTGACATTATATATTATAACTTCTTTTTCAGAATGCTTTACTTCTTCGAGGTGTTGCTTGGTTAGTTTGTGGTAAGAGCAAGAAGATAAAGCTATAAGCAATACAATAGTGTTTTTTAAATTCTTCATATTTGAATATAAGATTAATAAATTTTTATCGGAGAAACTCTATTAAGTTATTACTTGATTAAAACTTAATAGTAGGCGCAGTGTATAAACGCAAATTGACAACTTAGCAACCTTTTATATCTACATATTTATGTTCTAATTCCACTTAAAAAGCAAAAAAAACAAAGAAAATTCAATAATATAAAAATTTGAGTAAAAAGATCGCGATATTGATTAAAAATTGTTTGCTGCTCAAGCTTAGCAGGCAGCTTTGCTGATAATAATGATTCAGCATCATAAAAACCTTGCTGCTTAGAAATTTGTCCAACACTATCAATTACTGCACTAATACCATAATTAGCTACCCTAATTAATGGCTTGCCTTCTTCTATAGCACGCATTCTGGTATGATCTAGATGTTGCCAAGGTCCTAATGAAATATTTTTACCATAAATCTTACGCGTAAACCAAATATCATTAGTAATATTTAACAGTAAATCACCTGTAGCAGAAAATTTTCCTGAAAAAATTGCATCATAACAAATTAAAGGAACAAACTTAACATTAGCCAATTCTATAATTTTATTTTGCTCAAGCCCTTTGCTAAAGCCAGCATTAGTAGCAAGAGAAGGTATGATATTTAAATATGGATTATACTCACCAAATGGTACTAAATTTACTTTATCATAATAATTTAGGTAATTACCCTGACTATCAATTACAAATAAAGAATTATAAAAATTATAATAATAGCTATTTTGCTCAGCACGTGGGGCGCCAATAATTAAATAAGCATAAGGGCGCTCTAAACTAGCAAGAATATATTCTATAGCTTCATTATAATCTGAAGTACCTAAAACTGAGATCAATCCTTCGGGTAAAATTAAAATATCATCTTTATTTGCTGCAAGGTCAGCATTTAATATTGCTATAGCTTCATCAAGATTAGCTAATACTAGTTCTGGATCGGCACTTATGTGAGTTTTATTATTTAAATGTAAAAGCTTAAGATTAGCTTGTAAACTACTGTTATTATCACTATAAGTGGCGAGCTTTTTACTGCCATAAAGATGTTGTCCAGCCGTGATTATGCTAAAAATTATAGCTATAATTACTGTTGCTTTTAACTCTAAGGTAAAAAGTAAAAAGAATAATGGAAATAAAAATCCTGCTAAAATAGTCAGTCCATTAACACCAATAAAATCTGCAATCTGTGCTAAGTTAAGATTAGTAAAATAGCTATAGCCTAGCAAGTTCCAAGGCAAGCCTTTTAGATCGATCAAAGGTACAAAATTAGCGCGTAACAGCTCATGCATGATTAGACATAAGCAAAATAAATAATAAAAACCTAATTTACTAAGCTGATATTTTTGCCTGATATAGCTGAGTAGTAAAAAGAAGGCAGCTGAAAATAATGCTAAATAAAGCGGTATAATAATAAAGGCTAAAGGAAAGAGTAATTTAAAATCTGCATTAACTAAAAATGAAAATGAGATCCAATAAAAATTACTTAAATAAAATCCCAGGAAAAAATAGAAGATCTGCTGATAAGCACTTCGCAAATTTTTAATAAAATAAATACGATAAGCTAAATATGAATAACAAATAAAGCCTAGAGCAAAAAAGTAATATGGTGCAAAAATAAAGCAGGTTAGGGCACCAATTATAAAAAGCTTAAAACAGGCTAGATCAGGTTTAGTAATCAGCTTAAGAAATTGCTTAATTCTTTTCATTTTGTGGTAGCTCAATAACTACTTTTTTAATAAAACGAGGAGCTGCTTCTTTAATATGAAATTTAAGCTTACCATAATTAATTACTTCACCAGCCTTAGGGATCTTTTTATGTATAGCAAAAATTAAGCCAGCTAAAGTATCAAAATCATCATCGATATTGCTGTGCTCAAGCAAGTTTAATTTAAGCTTTTCTTCAAGATCTTCTATTTTTATGCGTGCACCAACTTCATAAAGATTTTCACCAGCTACAACTAAATCATTATCTGCAACTTCACCAAAAATCTCATCCATTAAATCTTCAACAGTAATTAAACCATCTGTACCACCATATTCATCAACTACCACAGCAATACGAGTAGCTTCATTACGCATTTTATAAGCTAAATCAACAATTTTCATAGCAGGCGGCACAAAAAGCGTGCGCTTCATTTTTTCGCGAAGATTAAATCCTTCTGGTTCAGCAAAATAAGGAAAGATATCTTTTACATGTATAAAGCCTTTAATATTATCAAGTGAATCTTGGTAGATAGGTAATCTACTATGGCCTTTTTCGAGGAAGAATTTTTTTAATTGCTCAAAATCACTATCCATCTCTGCAGCAATAATATCTGATCTAGGTACCATCACATCTTCAATCAAAGTATCTGTAAAATTAACTGCATTAATAAGAATTTCTTTTTCCTCCGCTCCAAAATCACTATCATCACTTTCAGAGACAAGCTCGGTAATTGTATCGCCAATATCTTGATTCTTTTTTGAAGAGCAAAATTTATTGAAAGGAAAGCTATTTCTAATTTTATCTAAAAAGCTAAATTCGCTCGTGGGTAATTCTTCTTTCATATATATAAAAAATTATAAGATAATTAATAACAGATCTATTCTTATTGATAAGGATTTTTTATGCTTAACTCTTTTAGAATTGCAATTTCTAGCGACTCCATCTCTGCAGCATGCTCAGCTTCATCATGAGTAAAATCAAACAGATGTAATATGCCGTGAATTAATAAATGAGCAAAATGTGCAGCTAAACTCTTATCTTGCTGCTCAGCTTCTTTAATTATATATTCTAAAGAAATTACTAAATCACCCAAATAGTAATTTTGCCCAGCTATATAGGGCTCACCACTAGGGAATGATAAGATATTAGTGGCTTGTGCTTTCTTACGAAACTTGGCATTTAGCTCTTGAATAGCTTTATTGTCTGTAATTAATAAGGTGGTTTCAGCCGCAACTAAAAGCTGCCCTTGATCTTTTAGCTGTTTTACAAGTTGCTTACTTACTTTACTGCTAAGCTCTTCTAACTCATCATTTTTTGTAAGATGCTCAGCATAATGAATAGTTATACTTAGCAATTAACTACCTCGCCAGTAAGGCTATGTGGTCCACCGCGTGTGATATGTACAGGTAAGATTTGATTAAATTGCTCTTTATTTTTAACCACACAAACAGTTTGCAAATAAGGACTTCTGCCAAGCAATTGCTTATCTGACATACGATCAAATAACACCGGTATAGTTTTACCTTCTAAACTATTATTAAATTCATGCTGTTGCGAGGTAAGTAAATTTTGTAATTTTTGTAAACGTGCTGATTTTATATCCTCAGCTACTTGCTCTTCTTTTAAAGCAGCTGGAGTTCCTGGTCTTGGGCTATATTTAAATGAGTAGCATTGAGCAAAACCAACTTGTTTAACTAAATCTAAAGTATCAGCAAAATCTTGATCAGTTTCACCTGGAAAGCCTACAATAAAGTCTGAAGATAAAGCTATGTCTGGTCTAGCAATGCGCAGCTTTTCAATAATAGCAAAATATGTATCACGATCATGTTTACGATTCATAGCTTGCAAAATATTATTACTACCTGACTGCACTGGTAAATGTAAAAAAGGCATCAGCTTTTGCGATAAAGCATGTGCTTCATAAAGCTCATCATGCATATCGCGTGGATGAGATGTGGTATATCTGATGCGCTCTAAACCAGAGATTTTTTCAAGTGCAAAAATCAATTTTCCTAAATTGCTAATTTGACCTTGCTCATTAAGCCCATGATAACCATTAACATTTTGTCCAAGCAAGGTAATTTCTTTTACACCACTATCTACTAATCTTTTTGCTTCAGTAATTATATCATTTTGCGGGCGCGAAAATTCTGCACCTCGAGTATAAGGAACCACACAAAAGCTACAAAATTTATCACAACCTTCCTGGATAGATAAAAAAGCTGCTGCACTATTAGAGCTGCGTTCTTCCGGTAAATAATCAAATTTTTTCTCTTCTGTAAAATCAAGGCAAATACGTTCGACAGCTTCTTGATTATTAATACGTTTTACTAAATCTGGTAAATTATGATATGATTGCGGACCAACTACTACATCAACAAAAGGGGCTCTTTTGATAATCTGATCTCCTTCAGCTTGAGCAACACAACCAGCAACAGCAATAACCATATGGCGATTATACTCATTTTTTAGGCGTTGTTTTTCTTGATTAATTCTACCTAATTCTGAATAGACTTTCTCAGCAGCTTTTTCACGAATATGACAAGTATTTAAAATAACTAAATCAGCACTATTAAAATCTTGTGCTAGCTCATATTGGCTTTTGAATAGATCTTCCATACGCAAAGAATCATAGACATTCATTTGGCAGCCATAGGTTTTTACATAAAGCTTTTTCTTAGCAGCTTTATTATCAGCAACAGTAAGCATGTGATTTATTTTTTTAGAGGAATAACAAAAAGCTCAAGGCGATGGTCAACTAATTTATAGCCAAGCTTATTAGCAATTTTATCTTTCATAGCCTCTAGTTCAGCATCATAAAATTCGACAATCTTGCCTGATTCAATATCAATTAAGTGATCATGATGATCATCAGTGACTAATTCATAGCGTGAACGCCCATCACCAAAATCATGTTTTTCAATAAGATTAGCTTCTTCAAGAAGTTTTATAGTACGGTAAGTGGTGGCAATACTTATTTTATCATCAAGTTTTTTAGCGCGCGTATAAACTTGCTCAACATCTGGATGATCACCAGATTCAGCAATTACTTTAGCAATAGTAGTTCTTTGCCCAGTAATCTTGATGTTATTATCTTTACAATATGTCTCAAGATTTTGAATAATGTCAGATGTTTTAGCCATGATTATAGATGTTTTAATAATTCTTTTTTGATAGTTGCAGCTGGAGTATCATAATCAAAATGATCAAGATATCTGCCTTTTTTATCCATTAAATAAATATAGCTAGAATGATCTATCATATAGTTTTCATCATCCATAAAGCTTTTTCTAAAATAGACCTTATAATTATCTGCTGCATTTCTGATAGCTGTTAAATCGCCAGTTAGAGCAATAAAATCCTTATAAAAATTTGCAAAATAATCTTTTAATATAGCCATATTATCTCTTTCTGGATCAAGAGTAATAAAAACAAAATTAACTTTTTTGCGCTGTTTATCCGATAGGCTTAAGGCCGCATGGCTCATATTATTTACACCAGTAGGGCAAATCATTGGACAATTAGTAAAGCCAAAAAACACAATGCTATATTTACCGAGTAAATCTTGCTCGGTGACTTTAGCACCATCTACATCTAATAATGCAAATGGTCCACCAATTTGCACTTGGTTCAAATTATTATTAACTGCAAAACGTACTTGAAAAACAAAAATGGCAGTAATAGCAATGGCTACCAAAATGATATATTTGAAGTTTATTTTTGATTTCACAATTAGTGACCCTTTTTATTTGCAAATTGCTAAGTGCTATTTATAATATAGCGGCGAAATATAGTAAAGTTTTAACTAAATTACTAATGAGTCAAAAAGATCTAGAAAATAATAAGTTTGCCGCGGCAATTTTAATAGCAGGTATAGTTGCAATGCTTGCTGCCTTTATCACTAATATTATTTATGCGCCCAACTCAAAATATGTTGAGCAAAAGCGTGGTTACCAAATAGAAGTAGCTGAAGTAACAGCAGGTGGAAGCGCTAAAGAAGAAGAGGCTCTAGATATTGTAGCCCTAATGCAAGCAGCAGATAGCACAGCTGGTGCTAAAGTAGCAAAAAAATGTGTAGCTTGTCACAATTTCGATAAGGGAGCTCCTCACAAAGTTGGACCTAATTTACATAATGTTATGGGCGCTAAAATTGCAGCAGCTGATGGTTATGTATATTCTGATGCTTTGATAGCAGTTAATAAAAATTGGAATTATGACGAAATGTTCGCTTTCTTAAAATCTCCTAAAGCCTATGCTAAAGGCACTAAAATGTCTTTTGCTGGTTTAAGAAAACCACAAGATATTGCTAATATGATTGCTTACATTAAAAGCAAATCTGATAATAACTATTCTGAGTAGCAAGTTATTTTGGGTACGCGTTGTCTTACCATATTTCTAACTATCTTTCTTTTTATCTCCTCTAAATTAGTTTGGGCGCAGCAAAAACAATTTGTATTAAGCCTAACTGATCAAGCTAAATATTCAGCTAGCTTCACACATTTTAATTATGTAAATCCAGCAGCACCTCAAGGTGGAAAAATCAGGATAGGCACTGTAGGCAGCTTTGATAGTTTTAATCCTTTTATCCTACAAGGAATTGCGCCACAAGGTTTAGAGTTAATTTATGATAGTCTATTAGCAAAATCCCAAGATGAAATAGCATCTTATTATCCTTTACTTGCTGAATATTTTATAATTGATGAACAAGCTAAAAAAGTTACGTTTAAAATTAATGATGCAGCGCGTTGGCATGATGCTAGCAAATTAACTAATCAAGATGTGTTATTTAGCTTTAATATGCTAAAGGAGCAGGGCCATCCTTATTATAAAATTATGCTGGGTAATTTTAGTAAAGCTGAATTAGAGCAAAATAATAAAATTAGCTTCTATTTTAAAGAGCAGGTTAATTATGATCTATTAGCTAAATTAGCAACTATAGCAATATTTTCACAGCAATATTATAAGCAGCATGAATTTACTAAAACAAGCCTAGAAAAACCTCTTGCTAGTGGCCCTTATCAAATAGCAGAATTTAAAGCTCCAAGAAATATCAGCTATATTAGAAATAATAATTACTGGGCTAATAATCTCAATGTGAATCAAGGTAGATATAATTTTAGAGAAGTTAGCTATCATTATTATCGTGATGCTAATAGTGCTATCTTAGGTTTGAAAGCAGATGAATATGATTTACGCTTCGAAAATATTGCTAAAAATTGGTCTAATGCTTACGTCCAAGAAGCTGGTAAAAATTTAGTTAAAGAAAAAATAAAGCATCAAATTCCTACTGGTATGCAAGCTTTTGCTTTTAATTTGCGTAAGAGTAAGTTCCAAGATGAGTTGGTACGCAAAGCTTTAAATTATGCATTTGATTTTAATTGGACCAATAAAAAC
Source organism: uncultured Rickettsiales bacterium (assembly GCA_963991775.1). Taxonomy (GTDB): domain Bacteria; phylum Pseudomonadota; class Alphaproteobacteria; order Rickettsiales; family JABIRX01; genus CAXDRM01. The sequence goes on from CAXDRM010000004.1 coordinate 11,482, forward strand.
TTATTTTATAGCTCATATGAAAGAACTGAAAGCTTCTTTTCAAATTCTCCTTATCAAGCTGATACTAAGCTCAGTAAAAAAGAACGTGATTTTTTAGGCGGTGACCTAGAGCAATATAGAGATTTAGTAAAGCCTATTAGTACTGATGGTAGTGGAAATAATCGTGCTAATCTTAAAAAAGCTATGCAACTATTAGAGCAAGCTGGTTGGCAGATTAAAGATTTTGAATTAACTAATGCAGGAGGTGAGGTTTTTAATATCGAGTTTTTAATTACTAGCCCATCTTTTCAAAGAGTAATTTTACCTTATATAAAAAATCTTAGAAAATTAGGTATCGAGGCAGAAATTCGCATGGTTGATTTTAGCCAATATCAACAGCGTCTGCAAAATTTTGATTTTGATGTGGTAGTCACAGTCTACCCTGGGGTGAATATTCCAGGTAATGAGCAGCTTAATTTTTGGCATTCAAAATATGCTAATGTGCCAGGTAGTAGAAATATCATAGCAGTAGAAAACCCGCTAATAGATGAAATTTTAGAAAATCTAGCAGCTGCTGAAACTTATAATGATAAGAAATTTTATGCAAAATTATTAGATAGAGTTTTAAGAAAACATTATTATGTTGTGCCGCAATGGAATTTAGGCAGCTTCAGAATTGTCTATTGGCGTGATAGATTTAGCATGCCAGATGTGAGACCTATTTACGAGCTAGGCATAGATAGTTGGTGGGCAATCTCACAATAACGATTAAAAATCATAGAGAGACCCGAGATACTTGTACCTGTCGGTTAATATCTACATTGAGGATTAAGGTAAAGGCAAACATAGTAATGATTAGCATGGTGCCTCCATATGAAATTAAAGGTAAAGGCGCGCCAACAACTGGAATCAAGCCTGTAACCATCGCAATATTAATTAAAAAATGCGAGAAAATAAAAAAGCATAAACCAGTAGCTAAATATTTACCAAATTGTGATACAGAATTTTGCGCAATAATTAATGATCTAAAAAAAATTAATGAATATACAGTTACAAGAAGCATACTACCTAAAAAGCCAAATTCTTCAGCAAGCATCGTAAAAATAAAATCAGTCTCACGTTCAGGTAAAAAATTTAACTGCGATTGTGAGCCACTTAAATAGCCTTGTCCTAAAAAACCACCTGAACCAATAGCTATTTTTGATTGAATGATATTATAGCCTGAGCCTAAAGGATCATTTTCAGGATTTAAAAAAGTTAAAACTCTTTGTTTTTGATAATCTTTAAGTGCACTCCAAATTAAAGGTATTGCAGCTAAAGCACCTAGACCTGCCAAAATAAATTTCCAAATATTTACCCCTGAAATAAAAAAGATCACTACAGCACCACCGAGCAAAATTACTGCTGTACCTAAATCAGGCTGCTTCAATATTAAATATACTGGTACTAAAGTAAGCATGATTGGCGTTAAGAGAAAAAACACATTTTTTAATTTTGTAATATGCAAATTATGAAAATATTTAGATAAAGCTAAGATCAAAGCTATCTTCATATATTCAGAAGGTTGAAAATTAAAAAACCCTATATTAATCCAGCGTTGTGCACCCATTGCTGAGAAGCCTGCAAAATTTGCATAAAGCAACATTAGCAAACCAATAAAATAAAATATGTAAGCAAATTTATGATAAAAAGTAATATTCAAAGATAGGGCGATAAACATCACCGGTAGAAAAACAATAAATCTTTTTAATTGAGATGCAGCCCAAGGACTAAAGCTACCACCACCTGCTGAATAAAGCATTAAAATCCCAGTAAAGAATAGGGTAATAATTAAGGCTAATAAAAACCAATCTAGATTGCGCCAAGTGCTAAAATTTACTAAATAGTTTCTATCTTTATCTAGCATCACAAATATTACACCGCATAAATAAAAATTTTATGTGTAGCAGCCAAAGCAAATACCTCGTCTTTATTTACGATTAGACTGTTATGAGCTTCAATGATTAAGCCTTTAAGCTGATATTTTAACATAAGCTTAATCGTATTAGTTCCAATAGTAGGTAAATCAACACGACGATCTTGATTTTTTTTACTTAGCTTAAAAAGTAGAGCAGGCTGCTTATGATCTTTATCAATAAATTCTGCGGCTCTTTTTAACATAGCATCTGTACCTTCAGCTGCCTCAACAGCTAAAACTCGATTATTTTGTGTGACTATTGCTTGGCCAATATCATAATCTGCCAGCGAATTTATTACTTCTTGGCCAAAGCTAAGCTCTTTATTGATAAGTTTTTTTGGACATTTAATTGTGCAATTATCTCCTGGCTGAGCTAGTAATTCAGGTAAAAAATCATTAATAGCTTTTACTTGAAAAGATTTTTGCTCCAAAAAGCTAATTACTGTGCTAAGCAAAGCATTATCCCCAAGCAATTTATTTTTTAAAATTTTACTTAGTAATAAACCAGCTTGAAAATCTAGTTTGAGCTCAGAGAATTTTGGCTTAGTAACACCACCAATTAATACAATATCTGTAACTTTGGATTTTTTAAAAAAATTAATAATTTTGCCTACTTCACCAAAATTGGCTGTAATAGCTTCTGACTCTCTAGTTTGGAAATTACTGTTACCAATAAAGGCAATTGCCACTTTGGTATTTTTACTTTTTAGATGTTTATAAAGAATTTGTGGTAGTGCACCTCGACCAGCAATAATACCTACTACCATGTCATACCTTTATTTAGTTTTGGGCTTACAGATTGCTTTTTGCGTCGCATTATTAATAAATTCGACTAATTTTTCTATCTCAGGATTTCCTTGATATTTTGCTGCTAAAGCTGTTATACGCTCAGCAAATACTGTATTTTCTTCTTCAGCAAAAATTTCAGCAAAAGCATTTTTAATATTAGAAATTTGTTCTTTAGAAAAGTCACGACGTTTTAAGCCAACTAAATTAAGGCCAGCTAAAGCTGCTCTTTCACCCATAATTAATGAGTAGGGTAAAACATCATTTTCTACACCAGACATGCCACCAACTATCGCATGAGCGCCAACTCTAACAAATTGTTGTACTGCAGATAAGCCACCAATTATGACATTTTCTTCTATAGTTACATGACCAGCAAGAGTTGCATTATTGGCCAAAATAACCTTATCTGCTATAAAGCAATCATGTGCTATATGGCTACCCACCATAAATAATGAGCCACTTCCTATTTTAGTTAGGCTTTTTTTCTCAAAATAGGGGTTGCCTTGCTCTGTACCAGAGTGAACCGTTACCTGCTCACGAAATACATTATTATCAGCAATTTCTACATAAGATGCTTCATCAGTAAATTTTAAATCTTGGGGTGTATCACCAATATTTGCAAAAGAAAAAAACTGATTGCCATTGCCGATTTTAGTATTGCCAGAAATTACTACATGGCTATTTAATTTATTATTATCACCTAATTTAACCTTGCCTGATAAATAGCAGTAAGGTCCAATAATATTATTATCACCAAGAGTAACTTGATCTTCGATTATTGCTGTAGGATGGATTTTATTTGGCATTCTTTTTATCTACTAGCATTGCTGCAAATCTTGCTTCGGTAACAACCTCACCATCAACATATGCTTTACCATCAAACTTCCAAACTGAACCACGATTTTGAATCGCATCAACTTTTAACTCTAAGACATCTCCTGGCACTACAGGCTTTCTAAATTTTACACTATCAATAGACATAAAATATACTAAGAAATCCTCTTTAACCATGGTCTTAGCAACTAAGATAGCTGAAGTTTGCGCTAATGCCTCAATAATTAATACGCCAGGCATTAATGATTTATCCGGAAAATGTCCCATGAAATGCGGTTCATTAAATGTTACATTTTTTATACCTGTAGCAGATTTACCAATTTCATATTCTTTGATTTTATCAACCAAAAGAATAGGGTATCTATGTGGTATTAATTTTATTATTTCTTCAATGTTAAGACTTGTATCACTCATTATTATTATTAAAAAAATTTTTCGTCATATTTTTTACTGCAATTTGTTCTTTTTGCCAATCCTTTTTAGGCTTGGCCGGCATACCATAAAAATCTCCAGAATTTGCTGGAATATTTTTAGTAATGCCTGCTTGTGCAGCAAATTTATTTTGTGAGCCAATTTTTAGATGCCCAGCTACACCAACTTGACCACCTAATACGACATAATCACCTATCTCTGTGCTACCAGCTACACCGACCTGAGATATTAATAAGCAATTAGCACCAATTTTTACATTATGGCCAATTTGCACTAAATTATCGATTTTAGTAGCAAAGCCAATTACGGTATTTTCCATACTACCACGATCTATGGTAACTCCAGCACCAATTGACACTTGATCAGCAATAATTACTTTACCTAGCTGTATTACTTTTTCAAAATTTTTGCCATTGAAAGCAAAACCAAAACCATCTTGTCCAATAGAGACATTATTTGCTATTTCTACATCAGCACCTATCTCTGCAAAAGAGATAACAGAGTTTGCGCCTATCTTACTATTAGCACCAATTGATACTGCTTCCTTAATAACAGTTCCTGAATCTATAATTACATTATCTGCAATATCAGCATTTTCATGAATAATTACGCCAGGCGCAATTTTTACATTTTCACCAATTTTAGCAGATTCCGCTATATAAGAACTTTGTTCTATAATAGGGGTTGGGCTAGTTTTAGCCTCATAAAATAAAGGTAAGATTTTACTTAATATGTAATAAGCATTATCACTAGCAAGAAAGATAATTTGGGGATATTGCTTAGCTAATTTATCAACGAAACTAGTTTCTGTTAGACAGATCTGCGCTGCATAATCATCTAAAGAATTAGCATATTTAATATTAGTTAAAAAACTAAGTTCATACTGCTTAGCTTCATGTAAATTTGCTACTCCAGTAACAAATAAATCTGTTTCTTGATCAGTATTATGTACGGTAAGAGAAAATTGCTTAATTAAATCACTTACCAAGATCTTATTAGTAAGTTTGCTGTAAAATGAATCACTTATCATTTAGAACTCAACTTTTACTTTTGGTGTTTTTTGGTTAAGAACTTCAGTCACTATTTGGGTTAGATTATCTAAATCTTTGAAATAGATGATATTATCTTTATCCAAAATAAGATTATAATTACTTTTTTCTGCCTGCTCTGTAATGATTGCATAAACTGCTTTTTCAATTTCAGCTATTGCTTTTACATATGACCCTTCAAGAGCTTTACGCTGTGCAGCTATCTTTTTTTCAAAGGCTGCAACTTTAGAAAAAAGCTGCTTTTGTTTCTCAACTAAAGCTTCCTTTGTTAAGATAGCAGCTTGCTTTTCAAGCTCTGCACGCTTAGTTTCTAATTCTTTACCTTCAGCAGAAATAGCAGCTTGATATTCAGCTAATTTAGCTTGAATTTGCTCTGAAGCATCATTAGCTGCTTTAGAGTTTTTTAATATTTGCTCAATATCTATATAAGCTATTTTAACTTCTGCTAATGCTGCTGTATTTATGGATAGAATAAAAATAAATGCTAGATAAAATCTTTTCATATTAAAAACGTGTACCAAAATTAATTCTAAAAGTTTCAGTTCTATCAAAATCTTCTTTGCGTATTGCTCTAGCAAAATCAAATCTGATCGGCCCTAAAGGAGACTCCCAAGATATACCTATGCCGGCAGAAACTCTTATACTAGGCCTATCTAAAATATCAACACTTTCCTCATCTAAGCCTGTTACCGTGCCAAAATCTGAAAAGACTGAACCTCTAAAGCCCAACTCTTCTGGCAAACCAATTGGAAAAAGCAATTCAAAGCTTCCTTTATAAAAATATTTTCCACCTAATGCTGAATCTTCTGTAGCATCGCGCGGTCCAATACCTGAAATTCTAAAACCTCTGAGCGATGGTCCTCCCAAGAAGAAACGATTATTAATTCTTACATCATCATTATCATACCCCTCAACAGCTCCACCTCGCGCAGATGATTTCAAGATAAGCTTCTTATTAAGAAATGGAACATAACTAACTGCACCTGTTTCCACTTTACCTAATTTAGTTTGTCCACCTAAGCCTGCCCAAGTAGTTGATAACCTAACTAAATAACCCTCGGTTGGATTTGTATTACTATCTCTTTTATCATATGCCAAGGTTTGACTAATAGCAGAATATGAGATTCTACCTTCTTGCTCTCTAATAAAAGCAGAAGCATCATCATCAACATTCAGCACCTCATCTATTTTATAAGTATAATTCCATGATTGAGAAAGATACTCGGTAATCTCATAAAATATTCTGTTAGAAAAACCTATTGAGTTAACATCAGCATCACTTTCGATGAATTCTGTAGCTATGCTAAAAATATCAAAACCTAAGGAGAACTCCCTATTTTTAAAATTAGGTATAGTATAGCTTAAATCTAGATTTGTGCTAAGCGCTGATTTTTGTGCAGATAGAGCTATAGAATGAGCTTTACCCATTAAGTTACGTTCTCTAATTGTCACATTACCTAAAAATCTTTCAGCTGTTGAATAACCTACACCAAAATTAAGTTCGCCAGTAGGTTGCTCAGCCACGACAAATTCTAAATCAATTAGATTTTTCCCAGGCACAGGATTTTTATTAACATTAACCGAGCTAAAAAATGCTAGATTAGAAAGACGTTGTTTAGAGCGATTAAGCTTTGTATCACTATATGCATCTCCTTCATATAATCTAATCTCTCTTCTGATCACCTGATCTTCTGTCCGAGTATTTCCAGATATTTTGATATTTCTGATATAAACTTTCTTATTCTTTTTGACTAAAAATTTTATATCAGCTGTTTTATTCTCATGATCTAAATTGATTTTATATTCAATATCTGCAAAGGCAAAGCCACGATCATTAAGATAGGCCAGCAAATTATCGACAGATTTTTCAATTTGCTTCAAAGTGAATTTCTTACCTTTTTCTAAAGTAATAAATTCATAAAGCTTTTTTACTTCTAAATTCTGATACTGGCTTTCAATTTCATATTCATCAAAATAGTAAATTTCACCTTCTGCCAACTGATAATTTATGACAAATTCATTTAGCTTCTCAAGATATTCAACATAGCTTTTTTCAAGCTTATAATTGGCGTAACCATTATTTAAGTAAAATTGGCGTAGTAATTGCTTATCAAATTCTACTCGGTCAGGATCATAATAGCTGGCAGAAGACCTATACCAGCGTTTTTCTTTACTTGATACTTCTTTGCGTAATGTTTTATTTGAAAATTTATTATTATTATGAAAGATAATATGGCTAATTTTAGATTTTTTATTCTCTTTAACCTGTAGCACTAAATCTATACGATTATTGTCTAGGATCTTAACCTTAGGATTAATCTCAACTTTTACACGACCACTTCTTTTATAGATCTCTGTAATGCGAATTACATCATCTATTAACACTGATTTATTATAAACATCACGCTCCTTCAATTGCAGCTCTTGGGTAATAACATCATCACTTAAGCTTTTATTACCAACAATTTCTAGTTTGTTAATGATCGGGCTTTCTCTGAGCATGATTTGCAGCTCAGTAGGGCTGCTCACTAAATTAATGTCTGAAAATAGCTTTGAATCATAAAGCTGCTTTAAAATTTTATTAAGTTGGCTTTGATCGTTAATATCAATATTACCAAAAAATGCTTTGATTGTATCTGTTTCGATACGTTGATTGCCTGTTACAGTAATTTCTTTAGCAGACACTGATAGTGCAGCACAACATGAAATTAATAACAGAAAAACAATTCTAAAAAACATGGTGGTTAATTATAAAGCACAAATTTTATGTCGCTATAAGTAACTAATAAAAACACAAATATTAAAAAGCTAAATCCTGTTTTAAAGGCAATATCTTGCGCTTTGGCTGAAAGCTCTTTACCTCTGATATATTCAATAGCATAAAGCATCAAATGACCACCATCCAACACTGGTATAGGCAATAAATTAGCAAAGCCCAGATTTATAGAAATCAAAGCCACAAACCAAAATAACAGATAGAAATTACGCTGCCCATCTTGATCTTTACTAATAGATTTTTTAGTAACTTGCCCTGAATATTTAGCAATTTTTACCGGCCCACCTAAGTCAGAAATTGATCTCTCACCAGTAATTAATTGACCAATAACTTTAAACGAAATTAAGCTGAGAGTTACTACCTCCTTGCCTGACAAATATAAAGCTTCACCTATGCCAACCTCTTTATAATTTATTTTATCTGAAGTGACACCTATTAAACCCGTACTTATTTTATTACCAAAAGCATCTTCTCCTTGTTTAGCTTTTGGGGTCACTACAAAATTTAACACTTCATCTGCACGTTCAATTGTAAAATTTAAAGGTATATCAGCACTAATTTCTACTATACGCTTAAGATCATTAAATGAACTTACAGTTAAACCATCTACATTGGTAATTTTGTCACCAGCTTGTAAACCCGCTTGAGCAGCTGGCATATCATCTACTACTTTAGTGATGATATTACTTGAGGATGAAACCCCATAAGTAGTAAAAAGAAAGAAGATAATAACTATACCTAAAATATAATTTGCTACTGGACCTGCTAAAACTATTAAAAATTTTTGTCCTAAAGTTTTATGAGCAAAAGCAACTTTCTTTTCTGCAGCACTTAATTTTAATTTGGTATTAGTTTTACTTGAAGCATCTTGATCGCCGAACATTTTAACATAGCCACCAAGAGGGATAAGGCAGAATTTCCATCTGGTTCCTGATTTATCAAACCAACCAAAAACCTCTTTACCAAAACCTATTGAGAACTCATCTATTTTTACACCAAATCTTTTAGCCACATAATAATGGCCAAATTCATGAATAAAAACTATGAAAGATAAAATTAGGACAAAAGGAATTAAATACTCAAAAATAATCATAGGGTCTGCTGTTTAGTTACTTTAATTACCTCATCATGCACCGCAAAAATATGCTCAATATTTTCAATTTTTGCACTTGAAAATTGTGGCAAGATTTTTGCAATGGTCTCTACTATAGCTAAAAAACTTAACTTTTCAGCTAAAAATAATTCCACACATATTTCATTAATAGCATTAAAAACTATTGGCTTAATACCTCCTTGCCTAATGACCTCTCGTGCTAATAAAATAGCCTTGGTTTTAAGAGGATCTGCTTCAATAAAATTAAGCTGTTGCACCCTAGTTAAATCTATGAGCAAATCATCTTGAACAATACGTGTGGGGTAAGCTAAAGCATGTGCAATAGCAACACGCATATCTGTTGAACCAAGCAAAGCTTGCACTGAGCCATCTATATAATGTACTAAAGCATGAATAATTGATTCCGGGTGAATAATAGTTTTGATATTTTCTTCCGCTAGATTAAATAAAAAATGTGCTTCAATTAACTCTAAAGCTTTATTAACCATAGTTGCTGAATCTACTGTAATCTTATTGCCCATCTGCCAATTAGGATGATTTAGAGTATCTTGAACAGTTACCTGTTGTAGCTCAGCAAATTCATGCTTCAAAAAAGGTCCACCAGATGCAGTTATGGTAATATGTTTAAGTTCTTGCTGTTTTTTACCTTCAAGCAATTGAAATAGACTATTATGTTCTGAATCAATTGGAAGTAGGGTAGTATTATGCTCTTTACATAATTTGTTTAATAGTTCGCCTGCACAGACAACAGCTTCTTTATTAGCAAGAGCCAAATATTTAGTAACTGTTAGCGCATTTAAAATAATGGGTAACCCAGATATACCAGTAATAGCAGCAACGGTTAGATCATTTTCTATTAAAGAAGCTTCTTGCATACCTGATTTGCCGGCCATAATCTTTATTGGCAAATTACTTAATTCTGCTTTTAAATATTCATAATGCTGGTCGTCAGCAATACAGATATATTGAGGTAGAAATTCTTTAGCTAAAGCAATTAATTTTTGTTTATTTTGATTAGCTGTAAGAACTTTACAGGAAAATTTATCAGAATTTGCCCTGATAATATTTATTGTACTAGAACCTATGGATCCAGTTGCACCGAATATAGCAATTTCTTTCTTACGCTGCATCAGATACTAACTTAAAAAATATTGCTATATGTTAGGCTAAAAATTAGATAAGCAATTGGTAAAGCAAATAATAAACCATCTACACGGTCAAAAAGACCACCATGTCCTGGTATCAAGTTACCAGAATCTTTTATCGCTAATTTACGCTTTAGAAATGATTCAAATAAGTCACCTAGCTGGGCAAAAATTGAAATTACTAATGCAATAGCTATAAAGCCCAGAAAACTGATATTGTTAGTGAATAAGAAAGTAACTGCTGCAACTAAGATACAGGCAATGAGTCCTGATACTGCACCAGAAATTGTTTTATTAGGGCTAATTTTTTCTGCTAATTTAGGTCCACCAAAATGCTTTCCGCCAAAGAAACCCGCAATATCTGTAATCCAAACTAATGCTAGACTAAAAATTAAAGCGTCAACTCCACCCGCTGAATTTCTTAATGATATTAAACAAGCAGAGGGTATAGCAATATATGCGAGTAAATACCCTATATGTTTTTCTAACAAAGCTAGTTTTTTTTGTTTTTTTAATATTAAGAATGCTTCATAAAATAAAGACAAGGCAAATATTGCAACTAGCAAGTTAAAAACAAATCCTCCTAATGCTACAGCAAAAAGCACTAAAGGAATTAATATCGCTGCAGATATTATTCTTTTTTTTAAATTAGCTAGTTCAATCATGATCATTACAATTTAGTTATCCCAAACCATATCTTCTATCTCTTGAGCCAAATGCAGAAATGGCCTGGTAAAATTCAGCTTCTTTGAATTCTGGCCATAATTTTTCTGTAAAATAAAGCTCAGCATACGCTGCCTGCCACAATAAAAAATTACTTAAGCGTAACTCTCCACCTGTTCTGATAATTAAGTCAGGGTCAGGAATAGTATTTGTGTAAAGATAGGCAGAAAATTTTTTTTCATCCAGATTTTTTATCTCTTCAGTAGGTATTTTTTTTATCGCATTAATTATCTCTTCGCGCGAGCCGTAATTTAATGCTATATTCAGATTGAATTCTGTAAAATCTTTAGTTGCTAAAATAACATCTTGGAGCTTATCTTGTAAATGCGTTTGTAAATCTTCAATATCTCCTAAAACACGTAATCTAATTTTTTGCTTTATTAAACTATCACGCTCTTTATCAAGAAAATGCTCAAGCAACTGCATTAATTCTGAAACCTCATCAGCATCTCTATACCAGTTTTCTGTAGAAAATGCATATACTGTAAGATATTCTATTTTTAATTTAGAAGAGATTTCTAGGATGTTCTTAAGCCTTTCAGCTCCTTCATAATGACCTAACTTCTTTTTTAGGAAGTTTTGTTTTGCCCAGCGTCGGTTGCCATCCATGATAATGGCTAAATGCCTTGGTACCTTGGTTACAGGGTACTGTTTAGACATTTAGACAGCCATTATTTCAGATTTTTTTTGCTCGAGCTGTTCATCTATTTTTTTTACAAATTGATCAGTTTCCTGCTGTACGTCATCAGAGTATTTTTTTTGCTCATCTTCTGAGATTTCTGAATCTTTTTGTAATTTTTTAATATTATCCATTGCATCTCTTCTAATATTACGAATTGCTACTTTGGCTTGTTCAGCATATTCAGCACATATTTTTACTAATTCTGCACGACGTTCTTCACTTAATTTAGGTAATGGCACTCTAATTAAAGATCCTTCTGAAGCTGGATTTAGGTTAAGATTGGAATTTCTAATAGCTTTTTCTGCAGATCCCACATTACCTTTATCCCAAACCTGAACAGTAATTAAAGTTGAATCTTGTACCGAAACTGTTGCAAGCTGATTTAAGGGCATGTTACTGCCATAAACTTCAACTTTAATTTGATCAAGTAGAGAAGGGCTAGCACGGCCAGCGCGAATACCAGAAAGATTTCGTTGAAATGCCTCTAAAGAGGAGTTCATTTTTGTAGTTATATTATTTAAATCAAACATCTAAGCCTCATTTAATTATTGTGTAAGAACCTTTTCCTGAGAAAATCTTTTGTAAACCTTGCTGCTCCTTTAAAGAGAAAACAACTACTGGCAATTTATTTTCGCGTGCAAGTGATATAGCTGAAGCATCCATAACTTTTAAATCTTTAGATAACACTTCTGAATAACTAATTTCATTATATTTTTTTGCAGCTTTATTTTTTTGTGGGTCACAATCATAGACACCATCAACCTGTGTAGCTTTTAAAAGTAAGTCCGAGCCCATTTCAACAGCTCTTAAAGCTGCAGCAGTATCTGTAGTAAAAAATGGATTACCTGTTCCTGCGGCAAAAATTACCACACGAGATTTTTCCATATGACGTACAGCCTTTCTTCTAATATAAGGCTCACAAATTGCTGTCATAGGAATTGCAGAGAGTATGCGAGTAGGGACGCCTAATTTTTCTAAAGAATTTTGTAGAGCAAGAGCATTAATTACTGTCGCAAGCATACCCATATAGTCTGCGCTAGCACGCTCCATACCAGCTGAAGCGGCAGCAACACCACGAAATATATTACCACCACCAACTACAATGCTGATTTGAATATTTTTATCAAAAATATCTTTAATATCTTGAGAGACTCTAGTGATGGTTTGAGGGTCGTGACCATATTCCAGGTCGCCCATTAAAGCCTCTCCAGAAACTTTAAGTAGAATTCTTTTAACCCCCTTAATATCCATCCTAACTATTTGCTACAATTGATTTCACTTCATCAGCAAAGTCATCAGCTTCTTTCTCGATGCCTTCACCTACTTGAAAACGAATATATTCTTTTAATTTAAAGCTACAATTATTTTCTTTAGTAAAAGCTGCAATCACATCTTTAACTGGTGTCTTACCGTCAATAACAAAAGCTTGATCAACTAATACAACTTCTTCATAGAATTTTCTGATTCTACCTTCGACCATTTTTTCAATGATATTTTCAGGCTTGCCAGAAGCTTTAGCTTGCTCTGAGAAGATTTCCTTTTCTTTAGCGACTGCATCAGCAGGTACATCATCTTGATAAAGAGCAAGAGGGCTATTAGCTGCAACATGCATTGCTATTTGCCTTGCTAGCGCTTTTGCTTCAGCACTGTCATTATCAGTTTCTACAGAAAGTAACACACCGATTCTGCCTAAAGTATCAGTTACAGAGCTATGAATATAAGAAACAATAAAACCATTATCATTAGTAATTTTTTTTACCCTTCTTAATTGGATATTTTCACCAATAACGCTAATTGCATTAGTGATAGATTCGCTTATAGCTGCATCAGAACTAAGCTGTCCAACATCTGCTGCATTTAAAGCAGTATCTAAGATTTGATTTGCTAATTTTCTGAATTCTTCATTTTTAGCAACAAAATCAGTTTCAGAATTTAGCTCAAGAGTTACTGCAACATTATCAGAAACTTTTTGCGCAATTAAACCTTCAGCTGCAGTTCTAGCACCTTTTTTAGCTGCTGCTGCAATACCTTTTTTACGTAATAAATCGATAGCAGCTTGCAAATCACCATTAGTTTCAGCCAAGGCTTTTTTGCAATCCATCATGCCTGCACCAGTTATTTCTCTTAAATTTTTAATAGTAGCTACATCAACCATGTTAACCTCAATATTTAATTATTTATCTTTTTTAGCAGTAGTTTTTTTAGCTGCTGCTGCTTTCTTAGCTGGCTCTTTTTTTTCAGCGCTTGCTTTATCCGCTTTTTTAGCAGATTCCTTTTTTTCAGCAGTAGCTTTTTTTGGCTCAGCTTTAGCTTTAGGAGCGGCTTTTTTAGTTACAGCTTTAGTATCAGCTTCTGCCTTTTTTACTGGCTCAGCTTTTTTTACAGCAGGAGCTTTCTTTTTAACTTCAGTTTTTACCTCAGCTTCTTTGGTAACTGCTGTTTTATCTGAAGCTGCTACTTCTTTAGCTGCGTCATCAGCTGGCTTTTCAGTAGCTTTAACTTCTACAGCATTTTCTTGTTCAGCTGCTGGAGGAGTAACTCTAAAATTAGATACAGCTTCTGCAAAAAGCTTACAGAAAAAAGCTGTAGCTTTAGCTGAATCATCATTACCAGCAATTGGATAATCAATATCATCTAATGGCGCGTTTGTATCAACAATCGCAACAGTTGGAATATTTAATTTTGCTAATTCTTTTACAGCAATAGCTTCTTTTTTAGTATCAAAGACAATTGCAAGATCAGGCTTGCCAACTAAATCTTTTATTCCACCAAGTGATTTATCAAGTTTTTCAAACTTTCTGCTTAATTGTAATTTTTCTTTTTTAGTAAGCTGTAATTCTGTATTTCCTAGATCTTCAGAAATTTGCTTAAGTGTTTTAATTGAGTTTGAAACAGTACTCCAATTAGTAAGCATACCACCCAACCAGCGGTAATTAACATAAAATTGCTTACATTGTTCTGCATATTCTGCAATAACTGAAGCAGATTGTCTTTTAGTACCAATAAATAAAATTTTACCATTATTTTGCGCTACATTCGCAATAACTTGCAACGCGTTACCTAGCATTACATAGGTTTTGGTTAAATCAATAATATGTAAATCGCCTTTAGAACCATAAATGAAGGGAAGCATTTGTGGATTCCAACGATTTTTTTTATGACCATAATGGATACCAGAATCCAACATTTGGCGAATTGTATATTCAGGAAGTTTAGACATTTTTACCTCAATTATTACCTGTTTTTAGTTATACAGCGGTGAAGACGGCTAGAGATCATCAATCATTGATGCACTAAATCCAGGATTGACTTCACCTGATTTATAAAAATCTACAGCTATATTTTGCAGATTTTTTAAGAATCAGCTTTATAACAAGGATTATCTTAAGTTTCAAGGGGTTTATGGCAATTGCAAACAAAGCTTGTTGATGATATTAATCATCTGTTTCTAAAAGAGTTTTTTTGATCTCTTTTATAGCATCCAGTGAAGTATTTAGATTTACAAGGGAATTTTCTATTGATGATCTAAAACCTTGAATTTGAGTTATAGTCTCTTCAAGCTCACTTATTTTAGTGTTTGCCTCTCTTTTGGTTTCAACTAACTTTCTTAGGTACATATTCTGTTTTTGAGCCTCAAAAATCAGCTTTGCACCATGATAAGGATTTTTCAACTCTAAAAACTCGCCAATATCTGTTAAGCTTTTAAAATCAAACTCTTTAGCTAAATCCTCATAAAGTTCTCTTTGGTAAGGTTTCATCCACCTATATTTAGTGGTGTTATTCATTTAAATTATGAGAAATAAATTATATGCCACACTATTAGACAAAATAGCGCTGAAGTGCAACTAAATTTTTTTAACTGAAATAGTGTAACTAAACTTAACTGCTAAATGATAGTGTAAATTTTTGGAGAAAAAAAAAGAGACGAGCTAAAGGAGGTGGGAAAAACTCGTCTCTGTATTTCGAATTATAACACGCATGTTGTAATTATGCAACAGGTTTAAGCATTTTTTTTAACTTTTTTAAAGCACGGGCCCTATGGCTATATTTTGCCTTTACATCTTGCGCCATTTCAGCAAAGGTAAGCGACTCATTTTCCGGGATAAATATAGGATCATAGCCAAAACCATTAGACCCTCTTGCAGGAAAAATAATTTTACCATAAACCTCTCCAGAGCAGCTATAATACTCATTTTTATCGACATAAAAACACAAAGAGCAAATAAACTTACCTGTAACTTGATCAAAATTAATCTGTTTTTCTTTCAGCAAATTTTCTATTTTTTGCATAGCTAGCTTAAAATCTTTTTCTGGTCCTGCCCATCTTGCTGAATATATGCCAGGCTGGCCAGAAAGCTCAGTAACTGCTAAACCAGAATCATCAGCCAGAGCAGGGAGCCCAGTCTGCTCAGCATAGTATTTGGCCTTTAACTCAGCATTAGCAGTAAAATCTGCACCTGTTTCTTCAGGCTCTTTAATCGTAAAAGAATTTGTATTAACACATTCAAGATCATACTCTTTAAAGAATTCTGCAAATTCTTTATATTTGCCCTGATTACCTGTTGCGATTAGAATTTTACGGTGCTGCTTGAACATAATATATTGAAATGGCGTGCCCGGAAGGATTCGAACCTTCGACCCACAGCTTAGAAGGCTGTTGCTCTATCCAGCTGAGCTACGGGCACCTATGGCTCTATTGCAAACCAAAATCTCCTGGCGAAGGATTAGATTTTACAACAAATAGCTTATTGTAAAATCTAACCGAGCGTCGTCGAAAGAATGGCTGCGGTACTCAAGTACTATTTGTACGATCCGCTCCTCGCCATACTTTCTCCTAGTCCTTCATCCACGATCTTTCAGTTTTCAATAAGACCCAAATGAAATTTTTAGCATATTCCTTGATGAGACTATCTATGATCTTTGCTTGCTCTTAAATCAAAAGAGAACGCACAATATCATGATTAGAGCTAATCCCACGCAGCTGAAAATACAGAAAGCTATAATCTTTTCAAGATAATTAATGCCATTTACGAAATCTTCTTTAGAGTTTTGGCTGTTACAAATCTGGTTTTACCAGAATTAAAGCTGATTTCCGCTACATCGCCGATGATGGTTTTTACCTGCCCCTCACCGAAATTTTCGTGAATCACCTTATCTGTCACAGAAAATTTAGCCTTGTAAAGTGATTTACTCACACCAATAGAAGCTCTAGTTTTTTGCTGCTGCTTAATATTATAATTAACACCACCATTTCCAATATAACTGATACTTTCTTGCGGCAATTCCTGTAAAAATTTTGAAGGTATTGAAGCCTGCCAACGATTATACATTCTACGATTACTAGCATAGCTAATATATAATCTGGTTTTAGCACGCGTAATACCAACATAAGCTAAACGACGCTCTTCCTCCAATCCCTTATTACCAGATTCATCAATACTTCTTTGATGAGGAAATACTCCTTCTTCCCAACCAGCTAAAAATACCGCCTCATACTCTAAGCCCTTAGCAGCATGCAAAGTAGAAATAGTGACATTATTATTTTCTTGCTCTTGCTGCAACTCACTAACTAAACCTACATGATCTAAAAAATCCTGAATATTAGCAAAATCATATAAAGACTCACAAAATTCTTTGATATTCTCCAATTTCGCGTCACTATTATGCTGAGCATCATCTTTGAGATATTGCTCATAGGAAGTTTGCGCTATTAAATGTTCAGCCAACTCTTTTAAAGGAACTTGCTGCATAATATTACGACATGAATCTATCACAGCTAAAAACTCAGTTAAACCAGCTAAAGTTTTACCCGTACAAAGCTTTTTACTGCAAAACTCTCTAATTGCCGCAATTATAGTAATACCATGCTCACGTGCATAATTATTAACCTTGTTAAAACTTGCTGCACCAACTGCTCTTTTGGGAACATTAATAATACGCTCAATTGCTAAAAGATCATTATCACCTAGAACTACCCTTAAATAGGCAATTAAATCTTTAATTTCTTTTCTTTCATAGAATCTTAAACCACCAACAACCTTATAAGGTGTAGCATTAGCAATTAAAGCTTCCTCCAATGATCTAGTTTGAAAAAAAGCTCTTACTAAAATTGCCATCTCATTGTAAGGAATGCCCTTAATTTTAAGCAATTCTATTTCTTCAAGAATACGCTTGCTCTCAGCTCGGTCATCCCAATTAGCAATTATCTTAACTTTTTCTCCTGATGTTTCAGCAGTACGCAACACCTTGCTATGACGTGATTTATTTTGTGCAATTAAAGTACTAGCCGCATTCAAAATATGCTTGGTAGAACGATAATTATCTTCCAATTTAACAATTTGTGCACCTGTAAAATCATGCTCAAAACGCAGTATATTTTCTACCTCTGCGCCACGAAACGCATAAATAGATTGATCATCATCACCAACGCAACAAATATTATTATGACCTTGCGCTAATAATCTTAACCATAAATATTGCGCTGTATTAGTATCTTGATATTCATCAACTAAAATATACTTAAAACGATTAGTGTAGATTTGTTGAATCTGAGGCTGATCACGTAAAATTCTGATTACATGCAAAATTAAATCACCAAAGTCACATGAATTGGCGCGCAATAATTCACTTTGATAAATATTGTAAATTTCTTTTACTTGGTTATGAAAATCGCTATTAAAGTGAGCAGGGAAGTTATTATCATCATGATAATAGGCTTTATCTTTCCATAAAGAAATTTGCTGTAATACAGCTTTAGGGTTTAGCTTATCAGTATCATAGCCAGAATTAGTAATAATATTTTTAAGCAAACGTAATTGATCATCACTATCGATAATTACAAAATTACTATTTAAACCTACATATTCAGCATTGCTCCTTAAAATCTTTGCCGATATTGAATGAAATGTACCTAGATACATGCTAGATACATCATAGCCTAAAATATTAGCAACACGTTGCTGCATTTCTTTAGCTGCCTTGTTGGTAAAAGTTACTGCTAAAATTTCGCCAGCCAAAGCAGTTTTGCTGCTAATTAACTCGGCAATACGATAAGTTAAAACTCGAGTTTTACCCGTGCCTGCACCTGCTAAAATTAACAAAGGGCCTTCGAGGCACGATATGGCTTGTTGCTGTGCTGCGTTATGTTGTGCTTGTTGCATAATATTTTGGAATTTTTAGACTGATAAAATATATAATGTTTACTTATAACTAGCAAAATATTCTTTTCAGAAAAGAAACTGTTTTTATATTGCTTATGAAATTTTAATCTGACAAAATAATTGCATTATGATTTGTATAAAAAATAAATGATCTCGCTCCAAAAGAAACATACTATTGCAATTATTATTTTCTTAATTTTGGCGCAGATCCTTTTTGCTTTTAGCCGTTTTAATAGTATCGGCGGGAATAAGGAATCAGTAGCAAAAAAAATATCTGAAAAAATTTCAGCAGAAATTGAAATTAAGGGTAGAGTAAAAATATCTTTTTTTCCTTTTCCGCATGTACAAGTTACCCATTTTAGAGCCAATAATATAGCCATTGGTCCCCACACTGTTAATGTGCGCTCACCGGAATTGCGAGCTTATGTTGACTTATTTGATTTAATGACTGGTAAAATTGATGTTAAGAAAACTATTTTTAAAAACTCACGCTTAGATCTTGTATTATTTAATAACCAGCAATATGAGACAACAACAGAAGCACCTAATGATAATGATGTTTTAGACTTACAAAATATCGAATTTGTGAATTCTGGCTTAAGCATCTTAAATAAAAACAATGAATTGGTAGTAGGCTATAGCGACTTAAATGCTCAACTATACTCATATGATGATCTTTCAGTTCGCGCTAGTTTTAAATCAGCGATTGATCAATTTAAACTTAATTTCAAACTCAGCCAGGATACAGAAGGTCAACAGCACCTTAATCTTAACGCTAGTTTTTCTGATAGTAGGTTAATAGTAGCGCATCAATATAAAGGCAAAAATGGCATGGGCAGTGTAGAAATTTCTGGGGTAGATTTGCAAAAGTTTATCTTTAATAATATCTCTAGCCAATGGTTTTTATTCCCTGATAATAAAGGTTTAGAATTTTTTACTAATATAAGCTATGAAGTTTCTGACGATCAAATTTTGATTAGACAGGCAGAAATTGATAGCCAGAACGTTGAAGGAAGCTTTTCTGGCTCAATTAATAATGTAGATAAAACAGGTAGTCTTAACTTTAATCTTAACAAGTTAGATATTAATTCTCTTTTAACCACTCACAAAAAAGCTTTCATTGCTGAAGAGATGGCATATCTAGATCTTGGCACTGATAATGCAAGTTTTTTTAGCTTATTTGACTATGATATTGTTACTACTGGAAAAATAGATAGCTTCATTACACAAGATACTAAAATAGGACCAATCAATCTTGACCTAACTATTGAAGATGGTGAAAGGCCTAGAGTCAAAGATTTAAGCTTTAAATTAACAGATAATGATCATCATAAAATATCAGGCTTTTATCAAAAACAAGAGACTGATGCAGGTAAAATAAAACATAGTTTTTTAGGTAATATTAGATCAAAAGGGTCAAACCTTAAAGAAACTATAAAAAAAGCCTTTCCTGAAATTACCTTTGCTGATTATCAAGAAAATAATGATTTTGAATTTGCTGCAAATTTCGAGCTTAAAGATAATGTTTTTAATATTAATAATATTATAGGAAAAATATCAGAGGCAGATGTGGCTGGTGATATAATTTGGAATAGCATATCAAGTGATAAATCAGCACTTAATTTGTTTTTTAATCGCTTTAATTTTGACAAATATTTTTTGCTAAATGACAAAGATCAGACTAGGCATATTGTACATTATATCTATGAAAATATCGCTATCAGAGAAAATAATGCCTCTTTGCTACAAAATTTCTTGTGGCTAAGAAATATTTTTAACAGCAGCGAATTTAACATCGAATTTTACAATAGCGTTTTTAATCGTAATGAGCTCGGTAAAATCACCATACAAGGTGTTTTAGATCATCGTGTTATGCATCTAGATAAATTTAACATTCAGGGAAAAGGTAATGATTTCAATTTAAGTTTTTCTGCTAATCTAGATGAAAAGCAACCCAATTTCTTTTTAGTTTTTGAAGGGGAAGCTGCTGATTTAACCTTTTTAAATTATCACCAAGATAGCTATAAATTCAAGCCTTGGTCTAGAGATTTATTTGTTTTTCCAAATTTCAACAATGTAATATTTAAAGCTAGGTCTGATATTAAAAATTTACGTTATAGCGAGATCTTCCTTAAAAGTTTAAATGCAGAAATTTCTGCTGATCAAAATTATATAAATATTGATAATTTTTCAGGTGAAATTGATGATGGTAAATATAATGTGACAGGTTCATTCATAATGGATGGCTTGCCTACATTGAGTATCGCTTACCAATTTGAAAATTTTAATATTGGAAATTTTAGTAATTTTCTTTTTGGTATAGATAATTTTTCTGCCAATACTAATTTAAGCGGTTCGCTGACCACATATGGTAATACACCTTTTATTATGGTGAAGCATATTGATTCAAAAAATAAATTTAATATGACCAATCTGCGCTTTAAAAATTTTGATATAGCAGCAACACTGCAAGAATTTGCTAATTTTAGTAAAGATCCACATAATACTTTTGGGAACGGTGTAGAAGAAGTGCTGCTTTCAAGAGGCTCAACTGCCTTTCCAAGCTTGAGCGGCGAGATCAATATCCAGCGAGGAATAGCAGTATTAGATAATACTAAATTAAAATTAGATAATTTGCTTACATCATCTGTGGGCAAAATTGATTTTGAAAATGCGCAACTTAAAATAAATTCTGTTATTGCCTTTCCAGTGCGTTATAAGGTTAAAAACTCTATTAAAGCTTCACCGGTTAAACTAACTAATAGCTTGCATGGACAATTTCATAATTTACAAAGTGATTATAATTTAGAGCAGTTAAAAAATCTGGTAAAAAACCTTAAAACTTTATATATTGGCACCTATGAACAAATTAAGGATTTAAGAGAAGCTAATGAGTGATCTTTTTGAAGAAATTAGAGGTGATCTATATAGAGCTAAATACCAACAAATCTGGGAGAAATATGGCAAATATTTCTTAGGAGGATTAGCCGTTGCCGTTATACTACTCACTGCCTTTTTTGTGCAGCAAAATTACCAACTAAATCAAAATAAAAAAAATTCAGCACAATTATATGGCTTAGCAAAAGCTTTAGATGCTGATAATTACAACCAAGCTAATAATTTTTTAGCAATATTAGAAGATAAGGCAAAAGGGCATCATAAAACGATAGCTTTGCTTAAAAAAGCTGATACAGAGTTAAAAAACAGCAATATTAGCAATGCTTATAATATCGTAGAACAGCTTTGGTCTAATCAAGCTAATTATAAACCTCACCGTGATTTAGCCGAATTAATACTAAATTACATAATTTTTCGTTATCCTGACGATCAACAAGATAGCGAAAAAATAGCTGTGGCGCTAAATAAGACTAATATATTTTATCCTAATATTATTGAAATTAGAGCTATGGCACTTTTTAACAGAGCTGAATATAAAGCTGCCCAAGCTGAACTAGCTAAAATTATTAATGATCCTCATTTGGCTGCTGATAAAAAAGCTTTTGCTGAAGAGATTAATAATTTAATCGAGACTCAAAATAGCTAAGCGTGTCCAAATTTTTTCCTACTCTATTATTTATTTTATTACTTTCAGCTTGTAGCAAAGATAAAGACAAGCTTAAAGATACTGTAGATATTTTTTCTGTTGAAACTGAAAATTTAGAAGCTGATTCATATCTAGCAGATAAAAACTATAGCACTACGGCAGCAGATCGCTTTCTTGCTTCTAATAGTAGATTCTTTGGTGATATTCGGTTTAAAGATAATTTGCGTAAATTAAAGCGTAAAAAAACTAAATATAGTAAGGCTAAAACAGATTTACCTTTTGCTATAGCTCCAACCATAAATGATAAGCAACTTTTTATTGCTGATCGCAAAGGTGAAATTACTGCTATAGATCTAGAAACTAGAAAAAAGCTATGGCGCACTAAATTAAAAATAGCCAGCCATGAAATAAATCATTTATCTGGCGGTATAGTAACAGATGATGATTATCTTTATGTAACTAATGGTAGCAACTATCTTTTTGTGTTAGCCCAAGTGGATGGCAGCATTAAATGGCAGAAAGATTTGGGTTTCATTGTGCGTGCTAAACCTTTTATCCACCAAAATAAAATTTACGTAAAAACTATAGATGAAAGAATTTTTGCCTTTGGTAAAGAGTCCGGCAATTTAGTTTGGTTAAATGAGCTTAATAATTCAGGCATATCACTTTATGGCAACAGCTCTTTTTCTGCCTATGAGAAAGTCCTAGTTTCAGGTAGTTCTAATGGTGACCTAATAGCATTTGAGGCAGCAACTGGTAAGATCATTTGGCAAGATAGCTTACTTAGTAGTAATGCTAAATCTGAAAATTTTGACTTTAATGATATAAAGACAACACCATTAATTTATCAAAAAGATTTATATGCAGTTTCCAACCAAGGTTTTCTAGCAAAATATGATGTGCTTTCAGGAATTAAAAAATGGGATCTTAAGCTTTCAAGTGCTGAGCAGTTTTGGCTTACAGAGCAATTGCTTTTAATCATTGATAATTTTAATAATTTAGTTGCAGTAGATACTGCTTCTGGTCAAGTAAAATGGCTAAGCAAATTAACAGATTATGCTAAAAAAGATAAAAAACTTAATTTCTACGGACCAATGGTTGCGGGCGGACAAGTATTAGCTATTAGCAATAAAGGTAAATTATTAAGCTTTGCTTATAGCTCTGGTGAGTATCAAGGCAAAAAAAGAATCGCCAAAAATGTTAATCTGGTTCCTTTAATCAATAATGAGCAGCTTTATTTATTCAACAATAAAGGTAAGCTCTATAATTATTACTTCAAAAAATAATGTTTACAGTCGCAATAGTTGGTAGGCCTAATGTTGGTAAATCAACTCTATTTAATAAGCTGGTAGGTAGCAAATCAGCTATTGTTTATGATTTACCTGGCGTTACCAGAGATCGTAAAGAAGCTTCAGTTACTTACGATGAAAGTAGCTTCAAATTAATTGATACAGCTGGTTTTGCAGAAGATACTACAGAGCTTTTAGTTAAGAATATTATTAAGCAAATTGATTATGCTTTGGCTGAAGCAGATCTAATTTTATTTATGCTGGATGCTAAGGCTGGTCTCACTAGTGCAGATTTAGAATTAGCAAATTATTTACGTAAAAAAAATAAAGATATTATTTTATTGATTAACAAAGCTGAAAGTAAAATTAAGCAAATCACTGATAATGAGATTTATAAATTAGGTTTCAAACAACAAATTTTTATTTCTGCAGAACATAAGATTGCCTTTATAGATTTGCTGCATGAGATATGTATTAGAGAGCAAGCTTATCGCAAAGATCACGCTACTGAGTTGGAGACAGAAAAAGGCATAAGAATTGCAATTGTGGGTAAACCAAATGTAGGCAAATCTACTTTCATTAATAAGCTAATTCAAAGTGAACGCTTACTCACTAATGATGAAAGTGGCACGACTAGAGATGCTATAGAAATTGCTTGGGATTTTAATGGGCAGAAAATTACTTTGGTTGATACAGCAGGTATGCGCAAACGTGCTCGTTTAAAAGAAAATATTGAAAAATTCTCAGTAGAGGATTCTCTTAAAGCCATTCGCTTTGCTGAGATCTGTATTATTATTTTTGATGCTACCCAATTTAAACTTGAAAAGCAGGATATTAATATTGCTAGCCATGTAGCAAAAGAGGGAAGAGGGCTAGTATTAGTACTTAATAAAATTGATTTACTTACTCCACAAAAAATAGAGGAAGTACTTTCAGAAATTAATTATCAAGTAGCTAAATATTTACCACAGAATCGTCAGTTAAAAATTATTAAAATATCTGCTAAGCAAGCTAAGAATTTAGATAATGTTATCGAAACCGCTCTTGAGACACATCAAAATTGGAATAAAAAGCTTGATACTGCTTTGCTAAATAAATGGTTAAAATATGTAACACACCAGCATGCAGCGCCATTATATAAGGGCAAAGAAGTTAGATTTAAATATATTACTCAGATTAAAGCACGCCCACCAACTTTTGTGATTATGACTAATCAACCCGAGCAAATTCCTGATAGCTATATTAGATATCTTAAAAAATCCTTAGTTGAAGATTTTGAGTTGCTTGGTATCAATCCGCGTTTTATCTTCAAAAAACCTAATAATCCATATAGTAGAAAGGAGGGTACAAAAACTATTAAGAAGTAACCAAGCTACTAAATTATTGGGAGAGCTATTATCCTTTATAAAAAATATGTCCGGAACGGACCTAAGAAAAATGGTGGAGATAAGCGGATTCGAACCGCTGACCCCCTGCTTGCAAAGCAGGTGCTCTACCAACTGAGCTATATCCCCTTAAGATATCTTGAAGTTACATCAAGAATAGTTGGAAGTTGACGTTTATAACTTTTTTTGTGCTATTTGCAATGAAAATTTTAAATATCATTAAAAATTAAATTTTGTTCATATTTTTAAAAGAACTAGACGATTATTACTTCTTCGCTTATTTATTTGACTAATCATTCAAAAATAAATTTAAATGAGGTTGAAAACCATGAACACATTAGAAACTATTAAAGCGAGAAGGGCGGTTAAGCATTATGATGCTAATTATCAAATGCCCCAAGCAGATTTTGATAAATTAATGGATCATGCTTTAGAGGCGCCAACATCATTTAATTTACAAAATTGGCGTTTTGTAAATGTAGCTGATAAATCACTCAGAGCAGAAATTAGGCAAGCAGCTTGGGATCAGGCTCAAGTAACTGATGCATCATTATTATTTGTATTATGTGCAGATGTGAAGGCTTGGGATAGAAATCCGGAGCGTTATTGGAAAGATGCTCCACAAGAAGCGCAAGATATTTTAGTACCAATGATTAAGCCTTTTTATGAAGGTAAAGAACAATTACAGCGTGATGAGGCATTACGTTCTGTTGGTATTGTAGCACAAACTATGATGCTTACTGCTAAAGCTTTAGATTATGATTCATGTCCAATGATTGGTTTTGATGCGGATAAAGTTGCTGAGTTAATCAACTTACCTGAAGATCACATGGTAGGTATGTTATTAGTTATTGGTAAAGCCACCAAGCCTGCTTGGCCGAAGCCAGGACAGTTACCACTTAGTGATGTATTAGTTACTGATAAGTTTTAAAGGGATTGCTCAAAATCAATATATTGAGCAATCAGATATCTTTTTAAATTGTATTATTTAGGTTCATGAGCTTGCAAGCGATAGCGCAGCAATGACCTAATGGATCGTTTGAGTTTTAGTGACATCTAGAAAAGATATCTCATAAAAAAACTACTAGAAATTGATAAATTGTGGGTGCAAGATTCATTATATATCTGAAGATGAACTTTATAAAGTAGTAGGTAATGCTTGAGTTTTTGTTAAGGATTATGGATTGATGACCTCTAGAAACAGGCGTGTCATGGAAAAACAACTAGAAATTCATAAATTGTGTTTATAAGGTTTATTATATAGCTGAAGATGAACTTTATAAAGTGGTAGATAATGCTTGAATTTTTGTTAAGGATTATGGATTGATGACCTCTAGAAATAGGTGGAGCATGCTTGTATTTTTGGTGAGTGCAACTGCAAAAATTACGGAGTGTACAAATAGTACATGAGTAAATTTTTGACAGTTGCAACGAATCACTCTGCTAAAACATAGCGTTATAAAACGCTATGTTTTAGAAAAGACTGCATGACACGCCTATTTATAGAGTGTCATCGCCTTTTTGCCAATTACATGGGCATAATTCGTCGGTTTGTGCCGCGTCTAAAATTCTTAAGAATTCTTGAGGATTTCTACCAACTGAAAGGCCGTTAACTGAAGCATGTTGAATAGTGTTATCTGGATCTACTACAAAAGTAGCGCGGAGTGAAACACCAGCTTCTGGATCTAGGATACCAAGATTAGCTGATAATTCTCTTTTAATATCAGCAAGTAATGGGAAAGGTAGATCTTTAAGGCCTTCGTGAGAATTACGCCAAGCATGATGAACAAATTCAGAATCAATACTTACGCCTAAAACTTGTGCATCGCGATCTGCAAATTCTTGGTTTAATTTACCAAATTCGATAATTTCAGTAGGGCAAATAAAAGTAAAATCTTTTGGATAAAAGAATACTACTTTCCATTTTCCGCTGTAGCTTTTATCTGTTACATCGATAAAAGCATCTTTTAAATCATTACTCACTACTCCTTGTAAATTAAATTCTGGGAATTTATCACCAACTGTTAACATGTTAACCTCTTTAAAAAATTATAAAAAAACACTTCTCTTTCGAAAAAATCTAAGTAATAAATGTTTGTGCATTATGCTTGGAATAAAATATTAAGTTGTGGCCTTTATGTCAAAAACTAAAAAAGCTTTTACCTTAGTAGAATTTGCTGTGGTAATTGCCATTGTAGCAACCTTGTTACTTATCTTAACTAGCGCTACAACTTTAATAAATAACAGCAAAATCAAAACCCTATATAAAGAAGTTAATAATTTAACTACAGCCATTAATAATTTTAAGTTAACCTATAATGCTTTGCCCGGTGATTTTAAGGATGGTTATAAATTTTTTAATAGCGTAGCTAGCTGTGTAGATGAATTACCTAATTCAAACCCGGCTTCTGATTATCCAGATCAAGGTTGTAATGGTGATGGTGATGGCTTATGGGATGCAGATTTATATAATACCGGAGGAACAGGCTATTGTTGCTTTGCAGAAGGCTATTTAATGTGGCAACATTTAAGCATGGCTAAATTAATAAAGAACCCAACTTCAGGAAGCTACACAGGCTATAAAATTGATGCCACTGCTAAATCTACACAGCAAAATCTTTATGAGCTCAAAGCCTTAAGTGGTGCCTTAATTTTACCTTTAGATAGTTGGAGCTCTGGTCTTAACCATCCTAATAGTAAAGGTAATAAATTACGTATAGGTAGATTTACAGCAGAGTTTTTTGCTGCAGATGAGGGTATTCTAACTAGTGAAATTGCTTATAGTTTTGATTTAAAATTTGATGATGGCAAACCAAAAACTGGCTTTATTAACAGCTATAATTTTTACGATATAGTTGATGGTTATGATGGTTTTAGTGAGATTGCCAAAGATTGCACTAGCTTAGAAAATAATAATAGCGCAACTACCACTCAATTAGAAGCTGCAACCTATAATTATACCAATAAAACTGCAAAATCTTGCATGTTAGAGATTCTCTATAATTAATGTCGTGTTTCAGGGAATTGTCCGAAATGTTTTCAGCGAGTTGTCCGATTTGCCT
>CAXDRM010000005.1:0-34564 GCA_963991775.1 uncultured Rickettsiales bacterium
AGTTGTGGCTGTGGAAACTTGTTTTGGGGATAAAAAAGATGTATTACAAATCTTGCAGCATTTAGATATTGGTATAGGTGAAAAAACTTTTACGGATATTTATAATCAAGGCAAAACAGTTGAAAATTTACAGCCAGGAGCTATTGACTGGCGTGCAAGAGTAGAGCAAAATACACCAGGTGGTCCTCAAATAGGCGGCTTTTATTAAATATTATTTTAAATATTTTAGAGGATCGACGGCTTTTTTGCCTTTACGTAAACCAAAATGTAATTGTGGCTTAGTGACATTACCGCTTGAGCCTACAGTTGCAATAATTTCACCAGCTGCAACTTTTTGATTTTTAGCTACTTTAATTTCATTATTATGCGCATAGGCAGTTAGCCAGTTACCAGCATGTTTAATGATGATTAAATTACCATAGCCACGTAATTCATTACCTACATAAACCACTTTACCAGCACTTGCGGCGCGTACCGGATCATTGAAGCTAGCAGAAATATTAATACCATCATTATGCGTACCGTCAGCTTTACTACCAAATTTTTGGATTAAGCTACCTTTAACTGGCCAAATAAAATCATCATTTTTACTTGGGATGCTAAAATTTTTAGCCAGGTTTTTTGGAATAATAACATTGTTGCTTTTTGCTTTAGCGCCATATGGCAAAATTAGCACCTTACCAATCTGAATATTAGAAGTAATTTTTAAATTATTAACCTGAGCTAACTCGCTGATACTTACATTATATTTACGGGCAATAGTGGTTAAATTGTCACCCCTTACAACAGTATGAGTTTTTTGTTTAACTGGTAAGGTTAAAATATCGCCAGCATAAAGATTATAAGGAGGTTTAAGGTTATTTTCTTCGATTATAGCTCTAGTTGGGATTTTGTGAGTTTTAGCGATCTCATATAAGGAATCACCAGTTTTTACTCTAATTTGATTTGCCTTTAATGGAATTTGATTATTCAGGCTCGCTTTTTTAGGCTTTACCACTTTTTTAGTAACATTATGTGGTTTAGCGCCAACCTTGCTATATTTAAGATGGCCTTTATAGCTAATAGGGGCAGGTTTTTGTGTGCATGCAAATAGTAGCAGTGCAGCGATGATAAGACTAAAAAAATTTTTCACAAAAAACCTAATTAAACAAATTGCAACCACACTCTAAAAGAAATTTTTTTCTTGAGCAAGTGCATAATCTTTAGTAGCTTACAAAAGAATCAAAGGTTAAAAATTTTGTTAAAAAAATATTCCTACGAACAGCTTGGTGGTGCAGATCATGGTTGGTTAAAAACCAAGCATCATTTTAGTTTTGCTAGCTATTTTAATCCTGAGCGCATGGGTTTTGGTAGTTTGCGCGTAGTTAATGATGATTTGGTGCAAGCGGGCACTGGCTTTGGTATGCATCATCATAATAACATGGAGATTATCACCTATGTTAGGGCAGGTGCGATAACTCATCAAGATAATCAAGGTAATAAAGGGCGCACTGCAGCTGGCGATGTGCAAGTTATGAGTGCCGGTACGGGTATTTTTCATTCGGAACATAATTATGAGCAAGAAACAGCCAGCTTTTATCAAATTTGGTTGGAGACTAATCAGCAAAATGTTGAACCACGTTGGGAACAGCAAGAATTTCCAAAAGATTTAGTAACTACGCAATTACCTATTTTAGTATCAGGTAATAGAGCTGATGGTGGTTTATTTATTAATAATGATGCGCGTATCTATGGTGGGCGTTTAGCTGAAAATCAAGAAATTAGCCAACAGCTAAAAGGAGATAGCTATATATTAATTTCAGCCGGCGAATTTTTGCTAGATGATAAATCTGCAGTGCAAGGTGATGGTTTAGAAGTAACTGGACAAACAGAGTTAAAAATTAAGGCGCAAGCAGCAGAAAGTGAATTGCTTATCATTGATTTAGGTACACAACATGCCGCTCAAGCTTAAGAAGAATCGTGATTATAAATTATTAACTTACGCCGGCACCTTACCATTATTTATCGCTTTAATCTTAGAAATTATCTTACCGCGCGATTTTGCTGATTATTTAAAATTACCAGAATTAGTAAGTAAATATAGCTATATGATTATTATTTTTATGTGCGGTACTTATTGGGGTGTGGCTTTAGAGCCATCTAAACATTCTAAAGATATTTTTATTTTAAGTAATATTTATGCTTTAATCGCCTTCTTTTGTTTCTTATGGTTACCTGAGCGTTTTTTGTTACATGTAGCTTTTAGTTTTTTTGTAATTTTATTTTTTACTGATCGCAAATTACGCAAGAAACGTATGATCTCACGCCATTATTACCACACTAGATTCAACGTTACCTTACTAGTGCTTACCGCCCTTGGCAGCTATATTTATTTAGCATTTTAATTAGAATTTTATTTTATGCCAATAGTACTTAACCCGGCTCTTGAGTGAACCGGAGCAAAGCGAAGGTTTGTACCGAAAGATCCCTTAAATGTTTAACTATTCAGCTTCTTTGGCCCCTCGGTAAAATTCTCGGCTAAAGCCGAGAATCACTCGGGAACCTGAGTTTTTAACTTCGTGACAATATGTTATACCAATACCCATCTTTATTTATAGTTTTGCAGCTTGAATAAATTGAATAAAAGAACAAATAAAGATGGGTATTGGTATTATTCGGACCTGATCATTAAATAAACTTAATATGATCGCAAGCAGCTTTTAATAGCATAGCCCTATAGTGAAAATCATACATAATGATAACGTTCTAGAGACTTGTATGATAGAAAACTTCTTAGAATTTAGTACCTCAACTCATATGAGTCTCGCAACTTATTTTATGTATATCTCTATATTTTTTCTGGTTTCTCGTATGTATTACCTCTCACCCGCTTTAAGCGCGGTGAAGGTGATACTTCGTAAATAACATGACTACCCTGCGCCTAATTTTTGGCGATCAATTAAATCAAAATATTTCAGCCCTTACTGATTGTGCTAAAGAGCGTGACCTACTTTTTATGTCCGAAATAAAAGAAGAGGCAAGTTACGTAAAGCATCATAAAAAAAAGTTAGTATTTATTTTTGCGGCAATGCGTAATTTTGCCCAGCAGTTGCAGCAGCAAAATTATCAATTAATTTATCAGCAATATGATGCGCAGCAGCAAGCGCAAAGTTTTTTTGCTAAAATTAAACAGCAAGTAGCAGAGCATAATATTAGCAAAATCATTTTAACTGAGCCAAGCGAATATCGACTTTTAGCAGAGGTAGAAAGCTGGTCAGAACGTTTAGCTATTCCGGTAGAGATTAGAGCAGATAACAGATTTTTGGCCACTAAAGCTGAATTTGCTGCATGGGCAAAAGGTAAAAAAGAATTGCGTATGGAATATTTTTATCGGCAAATGCGGCGCAAATATAATATTTTACTACATGGTGACCATCCTGAAGGAGGTAAATGGAATTACGATAGTCAGAATCGTAAAACTCCTAAAAAAGATCATCAAGTACCACAGCCCTATCAAGCGTCAGAAAATCAATATTTAGCGCCAGTAAAAAAATTAGTTGCAGAAAATTTTGCCGATCATTTTGGAGATATTGAACCTTTTCATTTTGCCGTTGATCGAACTGGAGCACTAGCTGCGCTTGAATATTTTTTAGCAAATAATTTGAAAGATTTTGGTGATTATCAAGATGCTATGCTTGAAGCTGAGCCTTGGTTGCATCACTCACATCTTGGTCTTTATTTAAATATTGGTTTACTTACACCTTTAGAATGTATCAGGCGTGCGGAATTTGCTTATCATAATGGTGAAGCAAAATTAAATGCGGTAGAAGGTTTTATTCGCCAAATTATGGGTTGGCGAGAATATATTCGTGGTATTTATTGGTTAAAAATGCCCGAATATGAACAACTTAATTTTTTTAAAGCAAAGCGTAAATTACCAGAGTTTTTCTGGAATGCGGAAACTAAGTTAAATTGTTTAAAAACTACAATTTCTGCTACAAAAAAACATGCTTATGCCCATCATATTCAGCGTTTGATGATTATCGGTAATTTTGCCCTTCTTACAGAATTAGCGCCAGAAGAAGTTAATGAATGGTTTATGATAGTTTATTTTGATGCTTATCAGTGGGTGGAATTACCAAATGTTACAGGTATGGCACTTTATGCGGATGGCGGTATAGTAGCTAGCAAGCCTTATATAAGCAGCGGTTCTTACATTAATAAAATGTCTGATTATTGTAAAAATTGCTCCTATAAAATTAGTAAAAAAACTGGAGAAGAGGCTTGTCCTTTCAATTATCTTTATTGGAATTTTTTAATAAAACATCAAGCTAAGTTAAAAAATAATCAAAGGATGGGTATGATTTATCGTGTCTTAAGTAAGTTCTCTGCTGAGCAAATTCAAGAGATTCAGCATTCTAGTACTAGATTTTTAAAGCAACTATAAATAAAATATAGCACCCGCTAACTATTTATGCTATAGTGTGTATTATGAAAGATACCAATACAAAGAGTTCCATAGAGGAAACGCTAACTCAGTATAATAATCTGCAAAAACTTAGAATACCTCTAGCTGGTTTGATAGGTAAGCCGGAAATTTTGGGTGGAGCAGGCAGAAAAGTTGCAGAAGATGCTTACCAATATCTTAATAATTTATCTGATGACCATATATTATCTGAAAAAGAAAGTGATTTAGTAGATAAGCTAGGTCAATATAATCAATGTAAAGAAACGGCTATTGAGGGGTTTAAAAAAAGTCGACAGGAAGGTTTTGTAGTTGGTGGAATAAGTGGTGTAGCATTAGGTTTGGTTGCAGGTTTAGTCGTGAGTATGTTGTTAGGGCCAATTGCAGGAATAATGATTGGTGCTCTGGTAGGTGTCTATTCTTCTGTGCCTATAGGCTCTACATATATGTCCGCAATTGGTAGTAGGCATTATGGAGACGCTAAAGAGTTTGAAAAAACAAATGAACTGTCTGTTGAGCAAATGCAGAGTTTGCTTGATGGTGCAAATGCAAAAGTTGAAGTTGCAGCAGGTTTAAACTCGGAAGATTTGGCAGTTTTAGCTTCTATTTCAGGGATGCCTGATGGTAAAAAAGAAGGTATTGGAACAGTGGAAGATGTAGTAGTCGAATTAGCAGGGTCAGATGTTATTAGCACAGATGTTAAGAGTGATGCAGCACCAAAAGCTGCAGCAGTCAGTGGCACAGCTTCATTAGTCACAGAGAGCAAAACAGTTAGAACATAAATGAACAAAGTTAACAAAATTTTTAATTATAAATTTAAAGATCATACTTTATTAGAGTTGGCTTTAACTCATCCGAGCAGTAAGCAAAAAGCAAATTATCAAAATTTAGAATTTGTAGGTGATCGTTTAATCTCGGCGATTTTAGCAGAAGAGCTTTATAAAAAATATCCTGATGAAAATGAAGGTGCGCTCTCTAAGAGATTAATTGGTTTAGTTAAAGGTGAGACTATCGCGCAAATTGCTGAGCAGGAAGATATAGCGCCTTTAATCATTATGAGTCAGGGTGAAGAGCAAACCGGGGGTAGAGTTAATAAATCTAATCTAGAAGATGTTTTAGAAGCATTAATTGCTGCTATTTATTTTGACAGTGGCGATTATCAGCTAACTAAAAAAATCATTTTAAAAATCTGGGCAAAAACTCTTAAAGAGCAACAAGATCCTCCCGAAGATCCTAAATCAAGCCTGCAAGAATATTTGCAAGCTAGAAATCTACCTTTGCCACAATATCGTTTAGTAGAAAGAAGCGGTTCTGATCACGCGCCGATTTTTACTATGGAGTTAAGAATTAAAGGTTACAAACCATTTCGAGCAGATGCTCCGGCTAAAAAGAAATGCGAGATTGAGCTAGCAAGATTAGCTTTAGAACAAATAGCTAAGCCAAAATGATAGAACAAGATCAAGCTAATAGTAAATGTGGCTTTGTCACAATTATTGGTGCGCCAAATGCCGGTAAATCAACCTTAACCAATTTATTAGTTGGTACTAAAGTAACTATTGTATCACCGAAGGTACAAACTACGCGCAGTACTATTCGTGCCATTATGGTAGAGGATAATGCGCAATTAATTTTTTGTGATACTCCCGGAATTTTTAAAGCAGAAAAAACTTTAGAAAAAGCTATTGTAGCAAGCGCCTTAGAGCAATTAAGTAATGCTGGAGAAGTGCTATTATTAATTGATGTTACTAAAAAAAATAGTAAAGCAAATCAGTTGATTTTTGAAATTTTAGCTAACCGTTCTAAAAAAATTTTATTAGCACTTAACAAGATTGATCTTATTGCTAAGAATGATTTATTGCCGATGATTGCTAAATATGAAGCAATGGGTATTTTTAGTGAAATATTTTTGCTTTCTGCTTTAAAGGATGAAGGTGTTGTAGAGCTTAAGCAGTCATTAATTAAGCGTGCGCCAGTCTCTCCTTTTTTATATCCTGAAGATCAAGCGGCAGATATTCCTTCTAAATTTTTAGCAGCAGAAATTACTCGAGAAAAATTATTTTTAGAATTGCGTGAAGAATTGCCTTATAATCTTTCGGTTGAGACTGAAAGCTGGCAAGTACAACCTAATGGCAGCATTAAAATAGATCAGGTAATTTACGTGATGCGTCATGGGCAGAAAAAAATCCTTATTGGTAAAAAAGGCGAGTCACTTAAAAAAATTGGTAGTGCGTCACGCGTCGAGCTTGCTGAAATTTTTGCCACAAAAATTCATCTTTATTTACATGTTAAAGTTAAAGAGAATTGGACTGAGGATAAGCATATGTATGCCCACATGCATCTAAACTTTCCTAAAAATTAGCAACTAATGCAGCCTTTTCTGAGATATAGTGCAATTTTGCACTATATCTCAGCGGAGTGATTCGCAATTACTAACAAAATTTGCTCATTTACTATTTGTAAACTGCGCAATTTTGCAGTTTTGCTCACCAAAAATGCAAGCATTATTTACTAATTTTTAATTACTTTCACTTCTGATTTGCATCACAAAATGGTCTCGTGCGACAAGCTTGCACCGGTTACATTAACACTTTAGGGCCCTGAGCTTGCAAGCTGTAGCGCAGCAATGGCCGAACGGGCCGCTCGAGTTTGAGCGTTTAATACTCTTTACCAAAAATAATCTTTGTAGCAGAAACACTAATAATATTTTTACTAAGAAGTAAGAGAGGTATTTAGAGCGAGATTCCGCAGATTTTTATCAACACCAATTTGATAAAAATCGAGGACTGCATGAGCAATTAAATATCTCTCTTACTTCTTAGGCCATTTCATAAGTTGCTAAAAAAATAATTTTGGCTAAAACTGGTTGGAGAATTGTTGTGGGCATTTTATGAATAAAGCTTTTACCTTAATCGAATTAGCCATAGCCATAATTATTATTGGCTTATTGGCCGCAACTATTAGTGTTGGTGGTAAAATGATAGAAAATGCCAAAATCCAACGCCTAGGCTCTGAGTTGCAAGAAGTTGAGACAGCCTTTATCACTTTTCGTTCAATTTATAATTCTTTGCCCGGTGATATGCAGGATGCTTTTGCTTATTTTGAAGCGCAAGATTGTGGTTTTGCTGCTGAAGATAGTAATGGCGGTACCCAAGCTGAGCGCTGTAATGGTGATGGGGATGGTAATATAGTAGGTAGTGGTACTGGTGCTTTAGAATTATGCCGCGAAGAACATAAATTTTGGAATCATCTTTATCATGCTGAGCTAGTCACATCTATTATACCAAGTTGTTCAGCAACTCTTACTTCAAAAAAATATAATTTAGCAACTATCAGCCCATTTTACTATGATGCCACAACTAATTTAGATCTGGGTAGAGTTAATGTCTTACGCGTTGGACGACAAAGATCAGATCTAATTACTGCCAATGAATATGCTACCTATCAAAATGAAGGTAAATTACTTAATCCCCAGAAAGCTAAATCTATAGATATCAAATATGATGATGGTGTGGCTTATTCTGGACGTATTCAAGCTTTCAATGGCTATGATGCCTCTTCTAATCAAGATGGTAATTGCTCTTCCGATACTGTCAATGCAGCTAATGATACAGATTACCAGCTTGCTGAAGAATTAGCTGAGTGCTTTTTGCTCTATCGCTTAGAAGATATTTAGTGTTTTTGATAAAGATTTAATGTCTGATCGGCCCCTCGGTAAAATTTTTTCCTGACGTCAAAAATCACTCGGGAACCTAAAAAGTTAAAGTTCTTGAGTGATTTTGCATTTATTGCAAAATCATACCGAAAGGACGCTCGAGTCCGAGCGATTAAATATATCTCCTACTATTCTTTACTAAATAATATTTCTTCAGCAGAAACGCTAATAATATTTTTGGCAAAAGTGGTGCGTTTATGGATTTGTTTATTGATAATTTTTTGGTAAAGCTGCTCTAAATTGGTAAAGCGAGGCTTGTAATCTTGCTCATTACTTTGGCTTAAGATTTTAATTAATAAACGTAAAGCAGCTTCTTGCTCTAAATTAATAAAATCTGTAAATTTGATTATATAATTACCTTGCTCATCTCGCTTAACATATTCGTTAAAAAGCTGCTCAATATATGTGTTAAAAAAATTCTTAGCCCGTAAAAAATGTTGCATGCTTTGCAAAATACGCTTTTTGCTTAATTCTTCATCACTTAGCTCGCTAAGCAAATTTCTAATTTTATTACGCAAGAATTTCTTATCTTGGTTAGTTTCATCCTCAAAAAATTTAAGCTGTTTGGCTTTGGCATATGTAATTAATTCAGATTTACTTGCCTCAAGTAAAGGACGAAAAATTTTTAGACCATATTGCTTGCGCACAGCTTGAGTCGCAGCTAGTCCGTCAATACCACTGCCGCGTGACAATCTAATGAAAAAATTTTCCAATTCATCATCAGCATGGTGCGCAGTTAGAATCACCGAGATATTTTGTGCTTTAGCATAATTACTAAGCAGTTCATAACGTGCTTGTCTAGCCAAGCTTTCAATATTACTGTTAGTATCTTGACCTGCTGGCCAAGCTAAAATTTTATGTGGGATATTTTGTGTGCTTAGTAAGGAGCTAATTTCGTTTGCTTCCTTAGTTGAGTTAGGGCGTAAATGATGATCAATAGTAGCACAATAAATTTGGCATTTATTCTGTATAGCCCATTCTTGTGCTAAATCCAGCAAGCACATACTATCGACACCGCCCGATAGAGCGATAAGAATTTTATCTGGAACTTGCTTAAAATTTTGCTGAAAGCTTGAGCTAAATAGTTCAAGCAAATTATGAGACATGTTAAACCGCAGTTAAACCTAATTTAGCCATCAGATTTTGATCTTGTACAGCTTCGGGATTACCTTGAGTTAGTAATTTCTCACCGTAAAATATCGAGTTAGCACCAGCAAAGAAACATAAAGATTGCGCTTCTTCGCTCATATTTTGTCTACCAGCGGAAAGACGTACATAAGATTCAGGAAACATGATACGCGCTACAGCAATGGTGCGCACAAATTCAAAAATATCTAAATTTTGTTGTTCAGCAAGCGGTGTGCCTTCGACTTTTTCGAGCATATTAATTGGTACACTTTTTGGCTGCGTTTTTAATTTAGCAAGAGTAAGCAACATTTTTATACGATCTGCTCTAGCTTCACCCATGCCAATAATGCCACCTGAGCAGACATTTAAATCAGCAGCGGCGATATTTTCTAAAGTATCAAGACGATCTTGATATTTGCGCGTAGTAATAATTTTTTCATAAAATTCTTCAGATGAATCAATATTATGATTGTAAAAATCGAGCCCTGCCTCTTTTAATTTATCAGCCTGATCTTTAGTTAACATGCCTAAAGTCATACAAGTTTCCAGGCCAGTATCTTTGACTGCTTTTACAATATCACAGATTTGATCTACATCACGATCATGTAAATTACGCCATGCTGCTCCCATGCAAAATCTACTAGCACCAGCTTTTTTAGCCTGATTTGCTGCTTTGGTAATTTCGCTAATTTGCATCAAACTTTCTTTTTCGAGGCCTGTATTATAATGTGCAGATTGTGGGCAATATTTGCAATTTTCAGGGCAGCCACCAGTTTTAATGCTTAACAAGGTTGAAACCTGTACTTGATTTGGATCAAAATTTTTACGCATCACCCCAGCTGCGTAAAATAATAGATCATTAAAGGGTAATTTATATAAGGTTTCTACTTCTTGAAATTGCCAATCTTTGCGCTTAGCACCAATCTCAAAATTTATTATTTGCTTATCCATCTGAATTTTCGTATTTTTGTAGCAATATAAAATAACCAAAAATTAGCTAAGTGACAAGTTTAGATTTATTTTGCCAAGAAAATTTAAAAAAAATAACGGCAGCTGGTAAATTGCGGCAGCTTAAGAATGACGAGCAACAAGAGCTAATTTCTTTTGCTAGTAATGATTATTTTGGCCTGTCTAAACATCCTAAAGTTTTAGAGGCAGCACAGCTAGCACTTAGCACCTCTGGTTTTGGTGAAAGATCAGCGCGTTTAGTCTCAGGTAACAATCATTATCATCAAAAATTAGAAGCGGAATTAGCTAATTATAAAAATACAGAAGCAGCGTTGGTTTTTGGTAGCGGTTATTTAGCCTCATTTGGAGTGGTGGCTGCTTTAATGTCTAAGTCAGATTTAATAATTGCTGATAAATTTGCACATGCTTGCTTGTTGGATGGGGCGCGTTTAAGCGGTGCTAAATTGCTGCGCTTTAAACATTTAGATTATCAACATCTTGCCGAGTTATTAATAAAAGAGCGCGCCAATTATCAAAATTGTCTGATTATTACAGAAACAGTTTTTTCCATGGATGGCGATAAAACAGATTTTGAGCAGATTTTTGCTTTAGCAAAAAAACATCAAGCTTGGGTGTTAAGTGATGATGCACATGGTATTGGACTAGCAAAAATGCCTGAGAATTTCGCCGATCATATTCAGTTAGGTACGATGTCTAAGGGCTTGGGTTGCTATGGTGGTTATATTTGCGCTAGCCAAAAATTGATTGCTTTGATGCAAAATCAAGCGCGAAGTTTTATCTATACTACCGCTTTGCCTTCACCAATTATTGCGGCAGCAAGACAAGCGTTAGCGTTGCTTAAAGATGATTTGAGTATTAGTAAAAAATTGCAGAATAATATTAAATTTTTTAGCCAAAAATCTGGTCTTGCAAATCACGGCACGCCAATTTTTAAGAAAGAATTTTCTACAATTTCCGATATGCAAAAAGCAGCAGAAAAATTACTCGAAGCAGGCTTTTTAGTTGGAGCAATAAGACCGCCAACTGCGCCCACACCAAGATTACGTATCAGCATCAGCGCAGCTCATACTGTTGATCAATTAGAGGGTTTGGTTAGCCTAACGTCCTAATGCAGTTGCAGCACTTTTTCCATCGCCAGTAACCATATTTCTAAAATCGCTATTAGAAACTTCATTTGTAGTTGCTTGCTGAGCGCTTCCTATCTCATCCATATCTAAGAGTTGTCCATTTGCTTGGTAGGCTGCTGCAGTAGTAACAGGCACAACACTTACCCTGTTTTCTGGATGACCATAATTAAGGCATGCTACTATTCCTGCTCCTCCTCCACCAAAAATGCTGGCCATGATAGCTATGTTTTCTACAGGTGAATCTGCAGGTCCAACACCGGTATAATGTGATAATAATCCTCCTGCTATACCCCATAAAACAAAGGTTAGAGCAGGTCCTAAAATAGCCTGCGCATGATCTATTTCACTGTGAACGCTTTGCTCAACATCTTCTGGAGTATTATACCCGTCTGTTGGCAATAGTATTCCTTGTGTTACAGGTAGGTTTGTCATTACTGAATTGTTTTCAACGTCTCTCATAATTTCCTCATATTAAAGTTCTGCAATATTATATCATAATTTCTGAGTCAGGTCAAGTGGACTAATAGAGGTTGTAAAATAAGAGTTTTATACTATAATACCGCGCAATGAGTTTTGCTAAATTTGCATAATTATTTTGCTCTCCTATCTCTCGGTACAATTTTAGCTGCGCTAAAATCACTCGAGAACCGGATATGCAAAAACTGGTTTAGTTGTAAAAAATACCAGCTAGTTTATGTTAGTTTAGTCGGTGAAAAAAAGTCAATATGGCAGAGTTAGTTACAAGTTATCTACCAATTTTTATTTTTCTAATTATTGCTGTTGGAGTTTCAACGGCATTATTGTTAGTACCATTTATTATTTCAGGAAGAGAGCGTGATAAAGAAAAATTATCTACTTATGAATGTGGTTTTGAACCATTTGGTAATGCGCGTGGAAAATTTGATATCAGATTTTATTTAGTTGGAATTTTATTTATTATTTTTGATTTGGAGATAGCTTTCTTATTTCCTTGGGCAGTTACTTTAGGCACTACAGGTTTAATAGGTTTTTATTCTATGTTGGTATTTTTGACAGTGCTAACTGTAGGTTTTGTTTATGAATGGTTTAAGGGTGCTTTAGAATGGGAGTAAAGCAAGATAAAGCAGCTGTAATTAACAATCAAAATCCTGATAAAATTTTAGAAGAAGCTATTAATCAAGTAAATAATCGCGGTTATGTGATGGCTAAAATGGACCATCTAGTTAATTGGGCGCGTACCGGTTCTTTATGGCCTATGACTTTTGGTTTAGCATGTTGTGCGGTTGAGATGATGCATTCTGCTGCTGCACGTTATGATATGGATCGTTTTGGTCTAGTATTCAGACCTTCACCGCGTCAATCTGATGTGATGATTGTAGCTGGAACTCTTACCAATAAAATGGCACCAGCTCTTAGAAAAGTATATGATCAAATGGCTGAGCCTAAATGGGTAATTTCTATGGGCTCTTGTGCGAATGGTGGTGGTTATTATCATTATTCATATTCAGTAGTAAGGGGCTGTGATCGTATCGTACCAGTTGATGTTTATGTGCCAGGTTGTCCACCTTCAGCTGAAGCTTTACTTTACGGAGTGTTGCAATTGCAAAATAAAATTAAACGTACTGGTATTATTAAACGAGTCTAATGGATAACGCTTTAAAGCAGCATATTGTTAAAAATATTTCCAGGCATCATCCTTTTAATGTGGAAGAGCATCAAGATGAGCTAGCTTTGCTTACTGAGCCACGCTATTTGCATAAATTGCTTAAAGCTTTGCGTGATGACACTAATTGTTTATTCTCAATTTTGGTTAGTATTTGTGGCGTAGATTATCCTGAAAAAGAAGAAAGATATTTAGTAGTTTATAATTTGCTAAGCCTTAAAGCTAATGCGCGTGTTAGAGTAAAAGTGCCACTTAAAGCTAAACAAGAAATCTGCTCAGTAACTGATTTATATAATTCAGCACATTGGTATGAAAGAGAGGCTTTTGATATGTATGGTATTAAATTTGCTGGCAATGATGATTTGCGTCGTATCTTGACAGATTATGGTTTTACCCACCATCCTTTGCGTAAAGACTTTCCTTTAACTGGTTATGAAGAAGTGCGCTATGATCTTGAAAAACAAGAGGTAGTTTACGAGCCAGTCAAGCTTGATCAAGAATTTAGAGATTTTGACTTTTTAAGCCCATGGTCTGGTGATATTGCTTTACCAGGTGATGAAAAGGCAGAGGTTAAAGAGGGTTAAGATGGCAGCAGAGAAGCAAATCAAAAATATGGAAATTAATTTCGGGCCGCAACATCCAGCTGCGCACGGAGTTTTACGTTTAATTTTAGAGCTTGATGGTGAAGTAGTTGAAAAAGCCGATGCACATATTGGTTTATTGCATCGTGGTACTGAAAAATTAATCGAGCATAAAACCTATCTGCAGGCTATTCCATATTTTGATCGTCTCGATTATGTGGCGCCAATGAATCAAGAGCATGCTTTTGTGCTTGCTACTGAAAAATTACTTGGTTGTGAGGTTCCTAAAAGAGCACAATATATCAGAGTAATGTTTGCTGAAATTGGTAGAATCTTAAATCATATTTTAAATATCACCACGCAAGGTCTCGATGTAGGAGCTATGACACCATTTTTATGGTTGTTTGAAGAGCGTGAAAAAATGATGGAATTTTATGAGAGAGTTTGCGGTGCAAGATTACATGCAAATTATTTCAGACCAGGAGGTGTTGCTAAAGATTTGCCGCCAGGTCTCTTGGAGGATATTTACAAATATTTTGAGAAATTTCCTAAACATATAGCAGATCTAGAAGATATGCTTACTGAGAATCGCATTTTTAAGCAACGTTTAGTAGATGTTGGTACAGTATCAAAAGCGCAAGCTTTAGATTGGGGTTTTTCTGGTCCAATGCTGCGTGGTTCAGGTATTCCTTGGGATTTACGTAAATCACAACCTTATGATGTTTATGCTGATTTAGACTTTGAAATTCCGATTGGCCAAAATGGTGATTCTTATGATCGCTATTTAGTGCGTGTAGAAGAAATGCAGCAATCAGTAAAATTAATTAAGCAATGTTGTGAAGAATTGCCAGATGGTGATTATAGAGCGCCAGAATTTAAAGTATCTGCCCCATCGCGTGAGGCAATGAAAAATAATATGGAAGCTTTGATTCATCATTTTAAATTATTTACTGAAGGTTTTCATGTGCCACAAGGTGAAACTTATGTGGCGGTTGAAGCACCAAAAGGTGAGTTTGGCGTGTTTTTAGTAGCTGATGGTAGTAATAAACCTTATCGCTGCTATATTAGAGCACCAGGTTTTGCACATTTGCAAGCTATCGACTTTATGGGTAAAGGTCATATGTTGGCGGATGTGGTGACTATTATTAGTACTATGGATGTTGTATTTGGGGAAATTGATCGCTAATGGCTGATAAAGAATTTAAATTTAACACGGCAAATCAAAAAAAAGCTAAAGAGATTATTGCGCGCTATCCAGATGGTCGCGAGAAAAGTGCAATTATGGCTTTGCTTGATTTAGCACAAAGACAAAATGAAGGCTGGTTATCTAAAGAGGCTTTAGATTATATCGCAAAATATCTTAATATTGCTGTGATCCGGGTTTACGAGGTAGCAAGTTTTTACAGCATGTATAATTTACAACCTGTGGGTAAGTTTTTATTGCAAGTTTGTACTACTACCCCATGCATGTTACGTGGTTCTGATGCTATTTTGAAAGCCTGTGAAAAACATTTAGGCGTTAGTCTTAATCAAACTACAATTGATAAATTCTTTACTATCAAACAAGTTGAATGTTTAGGTGCTTGTGTTAACGCACCAATCGTACAAATTAATGATGATTATTATGAAGATCTTACTCCAGATAAAATCATCAAAATTCTTGAAACTTTAAAAGAAGGAAAAACCGTGACAGCTGGTTCACAAATTGGCAGAAATGCTTCAGAGCCTGTAGGTTATAATGAAGAGGTAAAAGATGGCGCTTAAAGATTCAGATCGCATTTTTAAAAATCTATATGGTTTTGAGTCAGTAGCTTTAGCGGCAGCTAAAAAACGTGGTGATTGGCAGAATACCAAAGATTTTTTAACTAAAGAACCAGAATGGTTAATTGATGAAGTAAAAGCTTCAGGCTTGCGTGGTCGTGGTGGTGCCGGTTTTCCAACAGGCGTAAAATGGTCTTTCATTCCTAAAAATATGGATCAGCCCCATTATTTAGTGGTAAATGCTGATGAATCTGAGCCAGGTACTTGTAAAGATCGTGATATCATCAGACATGAGGCGCATAAAATTATTGAAGGAGCAGTAATTGCCTCTCGTGCGATTCGCGCTAACACATGTTATATTTATATTCGTGGAGAATATTACCGTGAGGCAGAAATTTTAGAAAATGCCATAGCAGAGGGAAGAAAAGCGGGGTTAGTTGGTAAAAATGCTTGTGGTTCTGGTTGGGATATTGAAATTTACGTACATCGTGGTGCCGGAGCATATATTTGTGGTGAAGAAACTGCCATGCTTGAAAGTATCGAAGGTAATAAAGGTCAGCCGCGTTTGAAGCCTCCTTTTCCAGCTTTAATAGGGCTCTATGGCTGTCCGACTATTATTAATAATGTTGAATCAATTGCTGCAGTACCAACTATTTTAAGACGTGGCGCTAAATGGTTTGCAGATCTAGGTAAGCCTAATAATACAGGAACAAAAGTTTTTTGTATTTCAGGTCATGTGAATAAACCATGTAATGTGGAAGAGGAAATGGGTATTCCTCTAAAAAGACTCATTGAAGATTATGCTGGCGG
The DNA here is from genome assembly GCA_963991775.1 of uncultured Rickettsiales bacterium. Taxonomy (GTDB): domain Bacteria; phylum Pseudomonadota; class Alphaproteobacteria; order Rickettsiales; family JABIRX01; genus CAXDRM01. The sequence continues at coordinate 16,175 of CAXDRM010000005.1, forward strand.
CGTAATAGGTGGTTGGGATAATTTATTAGCAGTAATTCCAGGTGGTTCTTCAGTACCATTATTGCCTAAAGAAATTTGCGATGATGTTACTATGGATTTTGATACTTTAGCAAGCCACAAATCTGGTTTAGGTACAGCGGGTATTATTGTGATGAATCGTCAAACTGATCTAATTAGAGCTATAGCAACCTTGTCACATTTTTATAAACATGAATCATGCGGGCAATGTACCCCATGTCGTGAAGGTACTGGTTGGTTAATGCGCGTAATGGATCGCCTAGTAGTGGGTGATGCAGAAAAAGAAGAAATTGATAAGCTTTATGAGCTGACAAAACAGATAGAAGGTCATACAATATGTGCGCTTGGTGATGCGGCAGCTTGGCCGATCCAAGGTTTAATCCGTCATTTTAGACCTTTATTAGAACAACGTATTGAGCAATATGCAAATAATTAAAGACTATGGTAAAGATTGCAATTAACCATAAAGAATATGAAGTTCCTGAGGGTATCACCCTAATTCAGGCTTGTGATCATGTTGGTATAGAAATACCACGTTTTTGTTATCATGATCGCCTTTCAGTAGCAGGTAACTGTAGAATGTGTTTAGTGGAGCTAGAAAAAGGCCCACCTAAACCTATCGCATCTTGTGCTACGCAAGTGGCAGAAGGCATGTCGATCATTACTAATTCGGATATGGTTACTAAAGCGCGTAAAGGTGTGATGGAGTTTTTACTGGCAAATCATCCGCTAGATTGTCCAATTTGTGATCAAGGTGGAGAATGTGATTTGCAGGATCAATCAATGTTTTATGGTGCCGGTTTTGGCGTCTTTAAAGAAGGTAAGCGTGCTGTAAAACCAAAAGAATTTGGCCCATTAATTCAAACTTTCATGAATCGTTGTATTCATTGTACTAGATGTGTACGTTTTTCTACCGAAATTGCCGGCGTGGAAGAATTAGGTGCTTTGGGTCGCGGTGAAAATATGGAGATTGAAGCTTATATTGAAAAATCTCTCACTTCAGAATTATCAGGGAATGTTATTGATCTTTGCCCAGTAGGTGCTTTAACTTCAAAGCCTTATGCTTTTACGGCAAGACCTTGGGAGCTTAAAAAAACTGAATCAATCGATATACATGATGCTTTAGGTAGTAATATTCGTATCGATAGCAAAGGAGCAGAAGTGATGCGTATTTTACCGCGTCTTAATGAAGATATTAATGAAGAATGGCTCGCTGATAAAGCTCGTTTTGCTTATGATGGTTTGCGTTTACAACGTTTAGATCAGCCTTATATCAGAAAAGATGGCAATTTAGTACCAGCTAGTTGGCATGCTGCTTTGCAAGAAGTTGCCAAACAAGTTGAGCAGGTAACTAAAGCTAAAAAAGAAGTGGCTGCATTATGTGGTGATTTAGCTAATGTTGAATCGATCTATGTGTTAAAACAATTAATGCAAGATCTTGGTTCGGCCAATTATGATTGTCGTCCTGCTGGTTCGATTATGGGTAATGAATCACGTGCTGATTACTTATTTAATACATCTATTGCTGGTATAGAAGAAGCTGATCTTTGTTTGTTAATTGGCGTTAATCCAAGAAGAGAAGCAGCATTACTTAATGCGCGTTTAAGAAAGAGATATGTACAGAATAAAAATTTCCACATAGCTAATTTAGGTGTTGAGCAAGATTTAACTTATCCAGTAACTGAGTTAGGCGCTGAACCACAAATTCTTGAAGAGATACTTTCGGGCAAACATAAATTTGCTAAGCAGTTAAAAGCGGCTAAAAAACCTTTAATTATTGTGGGTGAGCAATGTTATATAAGACCAGATGCTGCCGCACTTATTGCTTTAATCAAGCAAATTGTCGAGCAATATAAAGTGCATCATGAAGAATGGCAGGGTTTTAATGTGTTACATAATGCGGCTGCACGTGTTGGTGCTTTAGATTTAAATTTCTTACCAGCTGCTGGAGGAAAAGATACAGCTGCGATTACTCAGGCAGCCAAGAAAGGTGAGGTTGGTCTAGTATTTTTACTAGGTTATGATGCGCCGCAAACTGAACAGATGCGCAATGCTTGTAAGATTTATATTGGTAGTCATGGTGATGTAGGTGCGAGCAGCGCAGATATCATTTTACCATCTGCAGCTTATACTGAGAAATCAGCTTTATATGTTAATACTGAAGGTAGAGTCCAGCGTGCTATCCAAGCAGTTAATGTAAAAGGTGAGGCCAAAATTGATTGGGAGATTATTAATTTAATCAAACAAAATCTAGGTTTTAGCTATCATAAAAGCTACATGGATCTTTATCGTGATTTGTTGCAAACCCATCCGCATTTTGCAGAGCAAGATGAATTAGTGCGTGAATTTGCGCCACTTAGCAAATTTTCAAGCAAGCAAAAATTAACTGGTGAAAAATTCACTAATTATTTTGCTAATTATTACTTAACTAATGTGATTGCTAAAGCTTCACAAACTATGGTTAAATGTTTAAGAGAAATTACAGATAAAGAAGCGGCGTAAATGGAAAATATCCTTGTAGATTTTGCACATATTATCGAGATTCTGACTAAGATATTATTTTTGACTTTGCCTTTAATAGGCTGTGTGGCTTATCTTACTTATTTTGAGCGAAAAATAATTGCGGCTATGCAGCTAAGAAAAGGCCCTAATGTAGTTGGACCTTTTGGTTTATTTCAGCCACTTGCTGATGGTTTTAAATTAATGCTCAAAGAACCCATCATCCCGGCAGGGGCCAATAAGATTTTATTTTTGCTTGCGCCGATTATTACCTATACTCTAGCTTTAATTGCTTGGGCGGTAGTGCCGATTGGTGAGAATTTTGTCATTGCTGACATTAATTTAGGTATCTTATATTTACTGGCTATTTCATCACTTGGTGTCTATGGCATTATCATTGCAGGTTGGGCAAGTAATTCAAAATATGCGTTTTTAGGTGCGATGCGTTCTACCGCGCAAATGATCTCTTACGAGGTTTCTATTGGTATTATTATAGTTAATGTCTTGCTTTTTACCGGATCACTTAATCTTAAAGAGATTGTCTTAGCGCAACAAGATTATTGGTTTTTTATTCCATTATTCCCAATCTTTATTATCTTTTTTATCTCAACACTTGCAGAAACTAATCGCCATCCATTTGACTTGCCAGAAGCTGAAGCAGAATTAGTGGCAGGTTATAATGTAGAATATTCTGCAATGCCTTTCGCCCTATTTTTCTTGGGTGAATATGCTAATATGATTTTAATGTCAGCAATGACAGTGATTCTTTTCTTAGGTGGCTGGTTACCGCCTTTTAATCTCGAAATTCTACAGGCTGTGCCTGGACAGATCTGGTTCTTTTTGAAGGTGAGCTTTATACTCTTTCTCTTTATTTGGGTTAGAGCAAGCTTGCCGCGTTATCGTTATGATCAATTAATGCGTTTAGGTTGGAAGGTTTTCTTACCTTTTACCTTGATTTATCTGGTAGTGAGTGCCGGAATTTTAGTTTATTTTGATAAATTACCAGTTTAGGAAATGAAGATTAATTTAAAAAATTTTTTACTATTAGAAATCTTAAGCGGCATGTTTAAAACTTTTAAATTTATGTTTAAGAGTAAAGTAACGCTTAATTATCCTTATGAAAAAGGCCCAATCAGTAAAAGATTTAGAGGTGAGCATGCTTTGCGTCGTTACCCAAATGGCGAAGAAAGATGTATAGCTTGTAAATTATGTGAAGCTATTTGCCCTGCTCAAGCTATCACTATTGCAGCTGAAGAGCGCGAAGATGGTTCAAGACGTACTACACAATATGATATTGATATGACTAAATGTATCTATTGTGGTTATTGTGAAGAAGCTTGTCCGGTTGACGCTATTGTAGAAGGTCCTAATTTTGAATTTAGTGCCGAAACTAGAGAAGAGCTTTTTTACAATAAAGAAAGATTACTAGCTAATGGTGATCGCTGGGAAGAGACTTTATTTAGAGATATAGAAGAAGAAACAGGCAATTAATTAGTTATGAATCTGATAATTTTTTACATTTTTGCGACCCTTTTAGTTATTGCAGCTGCCACTGTGGTGATAGCTCGTAATGCGGTGCACGCCACTTTATTTTTAATTTTTGCTTTTTTCTGTGCAGCAGGAATTTTCTTACTACAAGGTGCAGAATTTTTAGCTTTGCTCTTAGTGATTATCTATGTAGGTGCTGTGGCTATTTTATTCTTATTTGTGGTGATGATGCTTGATATTGATATTAAGGAATATAAAGCCGAATTTAAAAAATCTTTGCCTGTAGGTATTTTCTTTTCAGTGATCTTATTTTTTGAAGTATATATTTTTATGTCAGCGCTTGCTACAAGCGAGCCAATCTTGCTAGAAAGCAATTATCCATTAAGACATGATGGTAGCAATATTAAAGCAATAGGCGAGGTGCTTTACACTGATTTCTTTATACATTTTCAATTAGCTGGCTTAATTTTGTTATTAGCTATGGTTGGGGCAGTAATGCTAACTTTACAAAAACGTGAAGGTGTTAAAAAACAAAATATTGCTGAGCAGGTGGCTAGAACCAGAGCTGAATCAGTTAAATTAGTTAAAGTATTAAGTGGTAAAGGGGTTTAGATGGAAATTTTAGCTTATCAAGAAATCAGCTTAATGCATTATTTAACCTTGTCATCCATTATATTTGTGATTGGGGTTTGTGGTATTTTTCTTAATCGTAAAAATATCATTAGTTTCTTATTATCGCTTGAGCTTATTTTGCTCTCAGTAAATATTAATTTTATTAGCTTTGCTAATCATCTTGGCGATTTAACTGGACAGATTTTTGTATTATTCACTTTAACTGTAGCTGCGGCTGAAGTAGCGGTGGGTATTGCAATATTAATCATCTATTTCAGACAATTTGGTGATATTGATGTTACTAAACAAAATCAGATGAGAGGCTAATGAGCGATATAATTTTAGTAGTTTTTTTACCATTAATTTCAGCCATAATAGCAGGCTGTTTTGCTAAAAGAGAAAATAGCAAAATTTTAGGTTATGCAATTAGCACTTTAATGATTTTTACTGCCTTGCTCTCGGTAAAAATTTATTATCAAAATTTATATCTACAAGAAACCATATATATCGAGCTATTAAACTGGATTAATGTTGCAGATTTTAAAGCAAATTGGGGTTTGCAAATTGATTCTTTATCGCTCACCATGATTTTAGTAGTGAATGTAGTATCTGCAATTGTGCACATATATTCACTTGGCTATATGGCCGATGATAAAAATCTGAACCGCTTTTTAGCTTATTTGTCACTTTTCACCTTCTTTATGTTGGTTTTAGTTACAGCTGCTAATTTGTTGCAGCTTTTTGTAGGCTGGGAAGGAGTAGGGCTGTGCTCTTATTTATTGATTGGTTTTTGGTATAAAAAAGATTCAGCAAATAAAGCAGCTTTCAAAGCCTTCATTGCTAATCGTGTGGGTGATTTTGCCTTTATTATCGGTTTAATCGGAATTTATTTGCTTTTTGATTCAATTTATTTTGCGGATATTTTAAATAATGTGGCTGCTCATCAAGAACAAGAAATCAAAATATTTGGTACAAGCTATAATTATATAAGCTTTATCTGCTTAATGTTATTTATTGGCTGTATGGGTAAATCAGCGCAGCTTGGTTTGCATGTTTGGTTACCTGATGCGATGGAGGGTCCTACCCCAGTATCAGCATTAATTCACGCTGCAACAATGGTAACAGCAGGGGTGTTTTTATTAATTAGATGTTCGGCGATGTTTGAATATGCGCCAGCAGTGCTAGAATTTATTACTTTAATCGGAGCTTTAACTTGTATTTTTGCTGCAACTGTCGCAATTACACAAAATGATATTAAAAAAGTTATCGCTTATTCAACCTGTTCACAATTAGGTTATATGTTTTTTGCTTGTGGAGTTTCAGCCTATCCAGCAGCTATGTTTCATTTAGTAACTCATGCTTTCTATAAGGCTTTATTATTCCTTGGGGCGGGTAGCGTGATTGTTGCAGCGCATCATAAACAAGATATGCGTGAGATGGGTGGTTTATGGAAAGCAACACCGGTTACTTATTTATTATTTTGGATAGGTTCTTTGGCAATTGCAGGTATTCCTCCTTTTGCCGGCTATTATTCTAAAGATGTAATTTTAGAAGCAGCTTTTATGTCACATACTAAATATGGCGTGTTAGCTTATAGCTTAGGTACTATCGCTGCTTTCTTAACGGCTCTTTATTCTTGGCGTTTGATTTTTATGGTGTTTCATGGTGAGAAAAAAATTACAGATGTGCATCGTGCGCCGCGTATTATGATTTATCCATTATTTATTTTAGCTCTAGGTGCGATAGTTTCTGGTTATGTTGGTTATAAAATCTTCCATGTGGTTGAGGTGGGTGGCCGTTATTTCTCTGATACCATTACTATTTTGCCAGAGCATCAAGCTTTAGCAAATATCCATCATACTCCAATTTTGATAAAATATTTACCGTTACTTACTTCATTATTAGGTATTTTTTGCGCAGCTTTATTTTATTTCTTTAAGCCACATTTAGCAAAATCAGCTGTTAATGGTGCGCATCAACTTTATGTGTTTCTTTATAATAAATGGTATTTTGATGAGCTTTATAATGCTTATATTGTCAAAAATTATCGACGTTTAGCTAAGTTTTTTGCTGTGGCGATTGATAAAAATCTAGTTGATAATTTAGGGCCAAATGGTGCAGCCTTTGTTACTAGAAAATTTTCTAGATTAATTAGTAGCGTGCAAACAGGTTATATTTACCATTACGCTTTTAGCTTTGTGCTGGGTTTAGTGTTGTTACTTGGTTGGTTAATTTTTAGGTCAATATAATCATGATCATGAATTTTCACTTTCTTACATTATTGCTTATCCTACCAGTAATTGGTGCATTCTTTGTTTATTTGGTGCGCAATAATTCTCAGCTTGCTGAGGAAAATATGACCTTCGTAGCTTTTTGGTGTTCGGTTATAACTTTCTTAGTTTCTGTTATAGTTTTTGCAAAATATGATCCAACTCAAGCAGGTTTTCAGCTAGTTGAAAATTATGTGTGGTTAAAAGATTTAGATGTGGGATATCGTCTAGGTGTTGATGGTATTTCAATGCTCTTAATTTTGCTTACCACAGCCATTATGCCAATTTGTATTATTTCTAGCAAAGGGGTAATTAAGCATAAAACTAAAGAATTTCTCGTTTCATTCTTACTATTAGAAAGCTTTATAATTGGAAGTTTTGCTGCGCTTGATCTAGTGTTATTCTACATATTTTTTGAGATTATGTTGATCCCAATGTTTTTAATTATTGGTATTTGGGGTGGTAAAGATCGTGTTTATGCAGCCTATAAGTTTTTTCTTTATACCTTCTTTGGTTCAATTCTGTTTTTGATCGCCATCATTGTAATTGTCTCTAAAGCTGGTACGGCAGATATAACTATTTTACATCGTGAATTAGCTAATTTATTTAGCTTTGAAGCGCAAAAATATTTATGGCTAGCTTTCTTTATCGCTTTTGCAGTAAAGATTCCGATGTGGCCAGTACATACTTGGTTACCTGATGCCCATGTGCAAGCTCCAACTACAGGCTCAGTAGTATTAGCAGCAATTTTACTTAAAATGGGTGCTTATGGTTTTATTAGATTTGCCATTCCACTTTTTCCAGAAGCGAGTTTCTATTTTAAAGATATGGTGATTATCTTAAGTATTTTAGCAATTATTATTGCATCACTTTGTGCTTTCTGGCAGCAAGATATTAAAAAGATTATAGCTTATTCTTCAGTAGCGCATATGGGTTATGTTACTTTAGGTATCTTCTCTTTTAATGCTTTAGGTTTTGCAGGAGCTATCTTCCAAATGTTAAGCCATGGTATTATTTCTGCTGCCTTATTCTTATCAATCGGTGTGATTTATGAAAGATTGCACACTAGAAATATTAAAGATTTACAAGGTATTACGGCTGCTATGCCTAATTTTGCTATCTTATTTTTAATCTTCACTTTTGGTTCAGTAGCTTTACCTGCAACTAGCGGTTTTGTAGGTGAGTTTTTAACCTTATTGGCAGTTTATAAAGTAGCGCCAGCCTATAGTATCTTTGCAGCTTTTGGTGTAATCATTGGTGCGGTCTACATGTTATGGCTGACTAAAAAAGTAATGTTTGGTGAAATTGTCAGCGAAAAAATCTCAGCACTTAATGATTTAAGCAGTAAAGAATTAATAATTTTGATACCTTTTGCCATCGCAATAATATTATTTGGTATTTATCCAGCTCTAATTTTTGATGTAATTAATGAAAACATCTTAGATATTCTGGCAAATTTAGATTTAGGAATAACTTATGATAAATAGTTTATTTGATAATTTTACCATCCTTAATCATGCACTAATTACTGAGATTTTCTTAGTAATAGCTGTGTTGGCATTATTAGTTTGTGGAGTACGAAAAGGCGATCAATATACTGGTAAATTATCTGTAACTGCGATTGTAATTTTATTATTAGCATTAATCTTAAATGCTGGTTTAACACCTGATTCATATAATCCTTGGTCAGAATTTATCACTATAAATAATTTTATCTTGCTGAGTAAATTTTTGATTATTGCTTCTGCTTTAGTAAGCCTTTTACTTTATCTAAGTCATTTACGCTATAATGTGATTAATTGTCGCTTTGAATATCCGGTGATTGTGCTACTGGCGGTAATTGGCATGTTAGTGATGGTTTCTGCTAATGATTTCTTAACTTTTTACCTTGCTCTAGAACTGCAAAGTTTGGCTATTTATATTTTGGTAGCTCTTAATATTAAGAGTAAAAAATCATCTGAAGCAGCTTTGAAATATTTTGTCTTAGGAGCGCTTACTTCAGGTATTCTACTTTTTGGCGTAAGTTTAATTTATGGTTTTTCAGGTAGTATTAATTTTACTCATTTAGCAACTACCGTAACTAATAGCCCAGTTTCTACTACTAATCTAGGCGTGATTTTAGGTCTAATTTTTGTTTTGGCCGCTTTATGTTTCAAAATTTCAGCAGTGCCATTTCATATGTGGACACCAGATGTATATCAAGGTTCGCCTACTCCAGTAACTATCTTTATGGCTACTGCGCCAAAAGTAGCAGCTTTTACTATTTTATTCAGAATTCTTTATGATCCGCTTAAAATCTATTTTGCTTCTTTGGAGCAAATTTTAGCAGTTATCGCTGTGCTTTCTTTATTTATCGGAGCAGCAGGTGCGATCCGCCAAGAAAATTTAAAAAGACTTTTAGCCTATGGTTCGATCAATCATGTAGGTTTTATGTTACTAGCTATTTTGGCCTATAATATCCAAGCAGTTCAGGCATTATTTATTTATCTGGTAATTTATCTAACCTTACTTTTTGGTGCCTTTGCATTTTTAATGCTGCTTAAACAAAGTCATCATTCGGCAGATAGTGCTGACAAAAAACAATTAGAAGATATTAGCTCATTTGCTGGCCTCTCTAAAACCTATCCAGCACTTGCTGTAGCTTTTGCGATATTGTTATTTTCAATGGCAGGTATTCCTCCATTCGCTGGGTTCTTCTCTAAATTTTATATTTTCCAGGCGATTCTCTTAGAAGGTTATTATAAAATTGCAGTGCTTGCAGCTTTATCTGCGGTGATAGCAGCTTTCTATTATTTGAAAATAGTGAAGATCATGTTTTTTGATGAAGGCCAAGAAATTTTCGATAAGAAACCTAATTTTATTACGCGCTATATTTTCTTAATAGCAGTGCTGTTTAATATTTCATTTTTTGTTAAACCAGGAATCATAACTGATTATATTAAGCAGGCGCTTAGCGGAGTTTTTTAGTAGAGATGCAAGAATTTTTTGACCCAACTAATCCTAATATTTTAATTTTTGATCATTTAGATAGTACTTCTCTTGAGGCTAAAAGAATGATTAAATCTGGTCTAGCTGAAGCTGGACAAATTATCTGGGCTAAAACTCAAGATAAAGCACATGGCCGTCATGGTCGTGTCTGGGAATCTTTGGAGGGTAATTTAGCTTTTTCATTTATCATCGAAAATGAAAAGGCTGCACATGAGGTAGCGATCTATCCTTTCATAGCAGCTTTGGCAATACAAGAAGCTTTAGCTGATTTTAATCCTGAATTAGCCTTAAGTTTTAAATGGCCTAATGATATTTTTCTTAATGGTAAAAAATTAGCAGGAATTTTATTTGAGTCAGAAATTAGTGGTGGGAAAATTACTAAAATGATTTGTGGTATTGGTTTAAATAATCAAGCTGCACCACAAAATTTAGCTAATAGTATCTCATTGCATGAGATAGGTGTTACTGATATTGATAATGGCGCTTTATTATTAAATATTATGGCGCATTTTGCTAAATATTTAGAGGTGAGTGCAGAGGAAGCTGCTTGCACAGAGATTTATGAAAAATGGCTAAATAAAGCACATAATTTAGGTAAAGAAATAATTGTTATTTCTGCCGGTGAAGAAATTAGAGGAGAATTCTGTGGCATTAAGCAGGGTAATTTAGTGGTGCGTACTGCGCAGCAAGAACGCTTAATTTACACAGGGGATGTGTTTTTTGCGGAAGAGCAAAATATTATCACCGTTGCAGAAAATGTTACGCTAAATAATGTGACATTTTTAAATGCAAAACAGGTGCATAAATGATTCTGACTATTGATATAGGTAATAGTAACACAGTAATCGGTTTTTTTGCTGAGGATAAATTAATTTCTACCAGTAGATTTATCACTGCTGGCAATATTACAGTTGATGAATTAATCATCAAATTTGCAGGCATCTTAAACTATAATAAAATTGGAAATAGCGCGATTAAGCAAATTATTATTGCTAATGTAGTACCAAGTTTGAATGATACTTATCATAAATTAGCTGCTGATTATTTTAATTTAGAGGCGTTATTCGTCAGAAATTTCTTGGCTAATTTTCCGTTAAATATTACTTTGCCCAACATGGCAGAAATTGGTGAAGATCGTTTAGCTAATAGTTTGGCAGCGCAACAAATCTATGCAGCAAATTTAATAGTAGTTGATTTTGGGACAGCTATTACTTTTGATATAGTGTTGTTAGATAAAGGTTATGTGGGCGGAATTATTTATCCTGGGATTAATTTGGCAATTAATTATCTAACTAGTGCGACGGCGCAATTGCCGCAGGTGGCTTTAAAACCAACTGCAAAAATAGTAGGTGAGAGTACGAAAGAGGCTATAGAGAGTGGTATTTTTAATGGTTATTTAGCCACTATAGAAGGGTTGATAACCAAAATTAAACAGGCTTATATACTAGATTTTAAAGTGATAGCAACTGGTGGTATGGGTGGTTTATTTTGTGAACATTCTGATTTGATCACAGATTTTGATACTAACCTAACTTTAAAAGGCCTGAATTTTTTACATAAACATATTTAGATAAATTACATAATTAGCAAAATGGACTTAAAAAAACATAAAGAAGAATTACTATTTATTCCAATCGGTGGTGCCAATGAAATTGGTATGAATCTGAACCTTTATCATTTCCAAGGGAAATGGTTAATTTTTGATTTAGGTATTGGCTTTACTCAAGAAGCGCCAGGTATCGATATTGTAGTGCCAGATATTAGCTTTCTAGAAACTATCAAAAAAGATATTTTAGGATTGGTATTAACTCATGCACATGAAGATCATCTTGGTGCGGTGCAATATTTATGGGAGCGTCTTGAAGTACCGGTTTATACTTCCGTCTTTACGGCAGCTTTCTTATATGAGAAGCTTAAAGAATTTGATCTGGAAAAACGTGTGCCGATCAAAAAGCTTAAACAAAATCAAGAATTTTCACTTGAGCCATTCAAAATTAAATTATTCGAAATTAATCATTCTATTCCTGAAATGAATGCTGCAATTATTTCAGCGGGTGAGCAAAAAATCATGCATACTGGTGATTGGAAATTTGATAATAATCCTGTCATTGGTGAGCCTGATGATTTAAAAGAATTGCAAAAAATAGGTCGCTCTAAAATTAATGCTTTAATTTGTGATTCGACCAATGTGTTTAGTGAGGGCCGTTCTGGTTCAGAGGGAGATCTACAAGAAAGTCTGATTAAAATCGTTGGCGAGCAAAAAAATCTAGTAATATTTGCAACTTTTGCTTCAAATTTAGCACGTGTTTTATCAGTGATTGAAGCAGCTCGACAAAGTGGTCGTAAGATTGTGGCTTGTGGCCGTGCAGTTGACCGTATTATAAGAATAGGTGTGGATCTAGGTTATATCAAAAATCAGGATGATTTTATTCCGATTCAACAGATGAAAAAACAAGCGCGCAATAAATTATTAATTTTGGCAACTGGTTGCCAAGGTGAAGATCGAGCGGCAATTTATCGTATTGCTGATGGTACGCATCCTTATGTTAATTTGCAAAAAAATGATACGGTGATTTTTTCTTCTAAAAACATTCCCGGTAATGAATTAAAAATCTCGAAAGTACAAAATATGTTAGCTCATAAGCAGGTACATATTTTAACTGCACGTGATCAATTTGTGCATGTTTCAGGTCATCCTAATCGTGAGGAATTAAAAGAAATGTATGAAGCGATTAAGCCAAAAATTGCTATACCGGTACATGGTGAAACTATGCATTTAAATGAGCATGTGCTTTTTGCTGAGCAGCTAGGTGTGCCACAAGCACTTAAAGTTAGGAATGGAGCGGTAGTTTTAATTCGTGATAAGGAAGCGCAAATTATTGGTGAAGTTAAAACAGGTTATTTGGGTGTTGATGGTAATAGTTTGATCGATCTACATAGTCCGATTTTGCGTGAGCGGAGAATTATTGCTGAGAATGGTGTGATTATTGTATATCTCGATTTTAGAAAATCAGGCCAGTTAAATATGCCGCCAGCATTAAAAGCGCCAGGACTTTTTGATCAAAAAGATGATCAAGATATTTTGCACTATCTTGCTGATATGTTGCATAAAAAAATTAATAAGGTAGCCCCAAATTATTTTGTTAAATCTGGTAAAAAAGGTAAGTCATTTAATCAAGCGGGTTTACTTAAAGAAATTAGAGCAGATTTAAAAAAATTATTGCGTGAAAGTATAGCTAAAGCTCCTATAATTGAAGTATTAATGACTATCGAAGAATAGGTTTATTTTGGTTAGGTTACTAATAATTTTACTAGCTTTAGCTGCTTGTCAAAAAAATACGCCCAAGAAATTGGCGGATAATTTTCGTGAGACAGCTTTAAATAATCAAGAGCTCAGCTATGCTTTTTATGATTTAGAAACTAAGCAATTAGTAGCGCAAAAAAATCTTACCAAGAAATTAACACCAGCTTCTGCTTTTAAAATTATGACTGCTTATGCAGCTCTGGAAATTTTAGGTTATCAGCAGCGCTTTAACACCGTACTTTATTATAAGGGCAGATTAAAAAATAATGTGTTGCGCGGTGATTTGATTATTTCTGGTCGCGGTGATCCTTCTTTAGATTATACAGATCTTTACAATATTGCTTTGCAAATTAGAGCTTTAGGCATCGAAAAAATCACCGGTAATATTTTATATCATGATCGCTTTTTTCCTTCTGCTTCACAGATTAATCGTATGCAACCAACCGCGACTTATAATCCCGGTTATGCAGCTTTAACCTTAAGAAGAAGTAGCTTTGCTGTAGAATATGATGAGGAGGATAAAAAGCTTAATGTAATTCCAGCTGCTAAACATTTACAGGTGCAACGTTCTAAATATAATCGTGGTGCAAAATATCGTGGCCATGGTCGTTGGTTAATTGGTAAGAATCAAGAGCGTTTACGTTTGCCAATTCGCAATAATGCTTTATATGTCACCACCTTATTTAAGAGTCTTTTAGAAAAATCTGGGATCAGTATCACAGGTAAAATTTATGAGCTACAAAATTTGAGTGGGGTCAATGAATTGCTCACTTATGAAGGGCGCCAACTTTTGGATATTATTAGAGATAATCTACAATTTAGTCAGAATCTAGTTAGTGAGCTATTATTGTTACATATTGCTTCACGTTTAGAATGTGAAGTGACTAGCCTGTCAAGTTCTGCTGCTTGTTTAAAGGATTGGTATCAAGATGAATTTCCAGAATTAGATTGGACTAATTTAGAATGGTATAATGGTTCGGGTTTAGCAGTGAATACTAAATTAACCGCAGAACATATCATCACAGTGTTAAATGCTTTTCAGCGTAAAAATTACGGTAAACATTATCCGCAAACCTTATTGCCGGCTTCTGGCGTCAGTGGTACTTTACATAATCGCTTTAAAGAGATTCCGTTACAAATTTGGGCTAAAACCGGTACTATGCATTTTGTTTCAGCTCTTGCTGGTTACATGATTGCAGAAGGTAAAAATTATTCTTTTGTGATACTTGCTAATGATCTGGAAAATCGTGCAGCTTTAGATAAAGCAGAAGAGCGTGGTCGCTCACGTGATTTTCGTGAATTAGTATCTTATGGTAATGATTGGCGTGAAGAAATTTTTACCTGGCAAGATGAGTTGCTATTAGAGCAGCTTGATCTTTAGAGTTTCTGGTTTTCTAGAATTATCAAATGAGCAATAACATAGCTATACTCTAACTACTTAGAAAAAGTTGTATAATACCAATACCCATCTTTATTGGTATTATATGGTACTTAAGTAGGCGGAGTTGCTTATTAGCCTAAGATGCTCTATAGTGCGCGGCACGTTTAATTTATAGAGAGAGATGCATTTTTTTCATGACAAATTTTAATCAATTAGCATTAGATAATAAAATTACTAAAGCTTTAACCCAGAAAGGTTATAAACAAGCAACACCAATTCAAGCAAAAGCCATACCAGAAATTTTAGCAGGTAAGGATATTTTTGGTATAGCACAAACTGGTACTGGTAAGACCGCCGCTTTCTCATTGCCTTTATTACATAATTTACTAAAAACTGCTAAAGCCAGAAAAGCTAAATCACCTAGAGCTTTGATACTTACACCTACTAGAGAATTAGCTACGCAAATTGCTGATAATATCAAAATTTATGGAGGTAATTTAGGACTTAAATATGCTGCAATAGTTGGTGGTACTAATATTCAAAAACAAATTAATCAATTAGCTCCGGGTGTTGATATAGCTATTGCTACACCGGGTAGATTAGTTGATCTTTTTAAAAGAAAAGCTGTTATTTTTGATCAGGTTGAAACTTTAGTACTTGATGAAGCAGATCGCATGTTAGATATGGGTTTTATTGGTGATATTAAAAGAATCGTAGCAGCCTCTCCTGAGGAAAAACAAATTTTATTTTTCTCAGCAACCTTACCAGCAGAAATTGAAAATCTTGCTAATAAAATTTTAAAAAATGCAGTTAAAATTGCAGTTACTCCTGAAAATAGTACTGTTAAAAAAATCAAACAGACTGTGCATTTTGTAACAAAATCTAATAAGCCTTTATTATTAAAAGAGATAATTGAACAAGCTAAGAATCAACATATTTTGGTCTTTACTAAAACTAAATATGGTGCTGAGCGCGTAGTTACTTTTTTAAAAAATGAAGGAATCAAAGTAGCTGCCATTCATGGTAATAAAAGACAAAATGCTCGCGAAAAAGCCTTACAGCTTTTTAGAGATGGTAAGATTAAAGTATTAGTTGCTACGGATATTGCTGCACGTGGTATTGATATTTCTGATATTTCACATGTGATTAATTTTGATATTCCGCATGATCCAGAAAATTATGTGCATCGTATTGGTAGAACTGCTCGAGCTGGTAAAGATGGGATAGCAATTTCATTTTGTGATGGCACTGAATTAAAATTACTAAAAGTAGTTGAGAAGGTTATTAAGCAATCTATTACTATTGATGAGGTGCAACCTTATCATGATTTTGATATTGCAAGCAGGGCTGAAAATAAAAAGATAAAATCAAATAAGAAAAAATTTGAGGGTAAGAAAAAGCTATCATCTGATAAAAAGCCTGATAATAAAAAGAAAGCTAAGCCAGGAAAAAATAAGGGAGAATTTAGAGGAAAAAAAGCTGATGAGAGAAGGTCAAAACCAAAAAGAGCAAGAGCAGATCATGCTGACCTAAGAAAAAAATCAGGTGGTAATTTTAATCACGAAAGAAAAGAGGGTGGCAATAAAAATTCTCGTAGCAATGATGATAGAAAATTCTCTAAATCAAGCAGAGGCGATGATAGAAGATCTGGTTCAAGAGAGCTGCAGAATAAGAAATCTGGTTTTAAAAAAAGAGAAGATAATGATTCTAGGCCTAGACGAAGTGATGGTAGAAAATCAGCCAAACCAGCAAGATCCGGTGGTGGTAATTCTAAAATTGGTAAAAGAAAATTTTTTAGAAAAAAATCTTCTAACTCTTAATTTCTGCTAAACCTCCAGGAATTTAAGACGAACTCGGGCTTTCTACACGTCCATTAAGAATACGAGAAGTAAATCTTTGGATATTGGTATTATTCAAATAAATCGTTATTAATTTGATTATTTTTTAGCCATTTAAAAAATTCACCTAACTCATCCCAAAATACTGAGAAAGATGGTAAATCCTGTAATTGATGTGCCAGTTGCTGTTCCCAACCCGCATAACATTCATCTTTATGTTTCAGGAGTGACAAAGCAGTGGGTACAGGAATGTCTTTAAAAGTACATTTTTTTGATAGAATTGCCTTAACCTTTATAGCTATGTCTTTTGATTCAGGTCTTCTAAAAAAACTGATTACATCGTAAAGATCTCTAGGTCTAGTTCTCTCTGCAAGAGCTCTTATTTTTTCTGCAAAAACCTCGGCATATGAATAGCAATAGATTTTAAAAAACTCATCTTGATAGTCACTATATGGATGAGTTATTTTACGCATCACAGGTTTTTCTACTAGAAGTTCATCTGTAGATATATCTAGTTTTATCCTGGGTATTTGTTGAGGAGCAGAGGGTGTGATTGGACCCCTATAAAATATTTTGCCTTGGCATGATATGTTTTCTCGTGGATTTTGATACTCTACAAAGTTGGATCTATCTAACATTAATTCAATCCCTGAATTGTCATAAATCCATTCTGCTATATCAGAAAAAATAGAGTTAAGTAACTTTGGAGATATCTTGTCTAGATTAGTAACTGTAAAGTCTAAATCTTCAGAGAAACGATAGCTTTCAAAATAACATTTTTTAAGGCAAGTGCCACCTTTAAACACCCATGAATCAGCAAGTTCTTTATTTTAATTTATTCCAGCTAGTAACCAACCAAGAACGTAGTCTTTTTCAATTACACTTGCTCTTAAGTTACTAAGAGTAGCTAATTCTAACACTTCATATTTTGCTATTATTAAAAAACCTCCTTCATTTGTATTGGCACAAAAAGATTCCAACGTGAAACTAAAGATGTTGCTTTGATTTTGGAATCTAAATAACTATTACCACTAGTAATTCTTGAGAGGCATAATTTTGTGATTAAATGCTTTTTACCCAGATAAATTTCACATAAAAAACCCAGTCTTTTGTAAACAGCACCATTTTTATAATATTCAGCATATTCAATTAAAATCTCAAGATTACATTTGGAATGTTTTAAATAATTTTGAAAACATTTGGTGACATGCTGTATACCACCGCCAAGAGAGGGGTCATACATCATATCTATAATAGTTTTATGTATGTCTGAGATAAGTATCTTTTTATTTTGGCGCCAAATAACCTTGGTACCAAATTGTGCTGCATGTTTTATACGTGTAACTACGAAGCTATTGCCATATACTTCTTTGTTTTTAAAAGGCAAATTAGCTTCTGTTACTACACAAATATTGTTAAAAATTTGTTCTGTAAGGTCCCAATATTCAGCTGCTGACCAACCTGCAATATAGCAAGGCGAAAAAAGTTCAGGTACAAGTATCCATGGGTCTTCTAACGCTTGATTATTTGTATTGCTATCAAGGGGAGCAATACTGTATAACCCGCGTTGAATACGATTTAGCCAACCCTGTTTAGCCAAAACAGCTAATCTTTTTGCGGCAGCAGCATTTGATAAAGAAAGTGCAGCAGCAGCATCGGATACTTTAAATACTTCACCAGCTTTTCTAGATATGATACTTAGTTGTTCTCTAGAGTTGGACATAATAAACTACTATATTTAATGAATAACAATGTAATTATTATCTAATTATAGCATATATACCTAATAGGTACAGTAAAAGTTGTAAAAGCACCAATAAATACGAAGTATATTAGTTTTAATGTATTATTATGGTTAAACTAGTTAATCTTAGAACTATATATTTGTCGCTAATTTTTGCCAAAAAACAGTACCGCAAGAATTTGAGACGAATCACTCTGCTGAAACAAATTAGTGTTGCTAAGTTGTTTCAGAAAAGACTGTATAGAATA
>CAXDRM010000006.1:0-31821 GCA_963991775.1 uncultured Rickettsiales bacterium
AGCATTTAGATTTTTTTGAAGCGAAATGTGAAGTTTGCACAAAGGTAAATGAGCATAAGGTTCAGAAAAAGATAAGTGCTTATATCAAAAAATGGTGCATCTGAGAGGACTCGAACCTCTAACCCCCACCCCCGGAAAGTGGTGCTCTATCCAGTTGAGCTACAGATGCAAAAAAAATCTATTCAAAACTATTATCTTAGCGCATTATTCAATAATAAAATTAAGACATTTATTATTGAACAGAGCTGCGTCGTTAACTTTTCTGTGCTGCTCAAGTAGTTCATCTACGTTCCGCTGCTCGAAAATCCAACTCCTTGTAATGCATCTAAGATAATAGATTTGCATTAGATTTTTGTTAAATCTTTAATATGCTTTGTCCAACCATAAGATTCTACATATTCTTTTTTTAGAAAGCCATCCTCTGTTCTAAACATAAGTTTAGGAGCTGCATTATCAATTGAATTATCATAAACATATGCACGGGTCAACGATAGTTAAAGCAAGAGCTCCATTGGTAATAGACTTTGCATATCGAGCTATAATCTTAGTTATTGGAACATCATGCCCGCCTTTTAAAACTCTTTGAGCTACTCTTTCAGCATTTATTGTAGGACTATCTGTTGCTATAAAAAAAAGCCTAACAAAATATCCCAAATCTTTTGCTTTCTTTATATAATCAATTTTTTCATCTGAAGAAAACACTGTTTCAAATATTATGCTTTCGTTATTTTTTAAGCATTTATAACGTCTTTTTGCAGCATATTTAGCAGCTTTTAAAATAGATCTTTTTGAGTTCCAATCACCATATTTTTCTTGGGCAATGTCATCTGGATTAATATAAACACAGTCTTGGATCCACTCATGTTTTAAAATCTGTCTAGTTATAGAAGTTTTACCTGATCCATTCGGTCCAGCAATAACTATCAAAACAGGCTTATTTTTTTTTGAGATTTTTTTTGACATTATTTATTTCTATCTCAATTTTTTTATTAAGGTTTTTCGATGCTTCTAGAAACTCAGATTTTGCCAATGAAGCAACTTCTTTCATAATTTTATCAAGACTAGATTTAGGAATTTTATCTGTTGAAGCCAAATTTATAGATTTTGTCATTGCGATTTTCTTATTTTGTTTAATTTTGCCTAATTATATTGTAGATGGCAATTATATTTTTCCTTGTCTATTGGCTCTTCAAAAAAACTAATCGCTTTTTTTAAATTAGCTTCTGTAGTCCAAAACTCTTTATTTAAACTTTTGTTACGAGCAATTCTACGTGCATTTAGAGTCTCAAAATCAGCTTTCATATAATATAATTCAGAATTGGCTGATACAACTTTCGCTAATTGCTTTAAATTATCACGCTCTTGCTTACTATAGTAACCGCCATCCATAACTACATTAATGTTTCTGCTCAATAATGCTTTAGCAATTTTAAGATGTAGTTTAGCAACATTTGCCCTCATCTCATCATTATCATATAGACCAATTAAATCTTTTAACCATTCATCTTCTGATAAGTGAAATGCTTTGCACTTTTCTATGATTTTTTTAGCAAGAGTGGTTTTACCCGAAGCAGGCAAACCACAAATAATGTAGAGTGTAGGCTTAGACATAACTAATCTTTATAAATAGCAATCCATTAAAACACACAAAAAAATTCTATTGGTGCTTACTTTAGAAATCACCAACAGCTATGTAAGAAATCTGCTCGGGAATAACAAATTTAGAAATTACTTCATTAATCTCAGCAACAGTATAAGAATTTATTAACTTATTTCTGCTACGGATAATTGCCGGTGAAATCTTACGTAATGAAGAATCCAACAAATAAGAAGATATTTTCTCATTAGTATTAAAATAAATACTATAGCTACCAGTTAAGAATTTTTTAGCCTCATTAATTTCAGCCTCGTCAAAACCTTTTTTAGCAATATCTTTTAAAGTTTTTTGCAAAATTTTAAGTGACTTATCATAATTTTCTTTATCTGTCGCAAACTCTACATACCAAATAGCAAAATTATTATATGAATCAAAATGAGAATAAACCGAATAAGTCAAACCATGCTTTTCACGTAATTCTTGAGATAAGACAGATGTAAGCCCTGCTCCACCAATCAAATAATTAGCTAAATAATATTTGTAAAAATTATTGCTACCCTTACCTGGTGCTGGAATAAAGGCTTTAATCAAAATTTGATCTTTTGCTAAACTTATCTGCTTATCAAAAGGCTGATAATTTAGATTATAATCAGCAAAATTAAGATTATATTCATCAAGCAAATTTCTAGTTAATTTGCCATAAAGCTCCATAGCCTGCTTCTTATCAATATTACCAGATATAGCCATATGCAGCTTAGCTTTAGTAAAACGCTGCTTAGCAAATTGCTCAAGATCTTCTAAAGAAATATTGGCTAAGGTCTCTTCTGTACCATAGGGGTTTTTACGCAAATCAGAATCTGCAAATAACTCATCAAGTAAATTAATAGTACCAAGAAAGCTCGCATTACCTAGATTATTCTTATATTTTTTAAGTAGAGACTCTTTATTTTGCTCGGCGATTTTTTCTGAAAAAATTTCTGCTTCCAAAAAATTTTGCAACAAAGAAATTACCTGACTCTGAAAATCTTTAATATATTTCACAGATATATAAAAATTTTCTGCCTCTGCTGAAAAATCTAATTTAATACCATATTTTTCTACAATATCGCGCAGTTGCTCAGGATTCTTGCCTATCTCTGCCTGTCTAAAAATGTTAAGCAGTAAATAAGTGAGACCTAACTTATTAAAATCATCTAGAGCATATCCTGAATTTTTAAAAGCTAAATCTAAAGACACAATTTTAGTGCTATCATCAAAAGAATGATAAATAACCTGCTTATTGCCTAATTCGATTCTCTCGAAATTTAATACTGAATTTTCTTGAGCCGCTACGGACTCATTTGAAGCTGCACTCCCCATAGCATTATTTGCAAAAAAAATTATATTAATAATTAAAAGTAAGATCTTCAACATCAGCCGAGATTTTTAGCTTAGCGCCGTCAGGGACTTTACCCTCCAGAATCAGAGTTGCAAGGTTATTTTTAAGTTTTTTCTGAATAACCCGCTTAAGAGGTCTGGCCCCTAAATTAGCATCATAACCATCCTTACTTAGCAAGTCTTTAGCTTTCTGATCCAATTCGATAGTAATTTTTCTATCAGCTAGCTTTTTTTGCAACTCAGTAACCTGAATATCTATAATTTTATCCATATGCTGAAAATGCAATTTATGGAATAAAATAATCTCATCAAGACGATTAATAAATTCTGGTCTAAAAAATTTTTTAACTTCAGCCATCACCTGATCATAAGCAGCGTTTGTTTCTTGCTCTGGAGGCAACTCATTTAAAATATGCGCACCAATATTAGAAGTCATTACAATGATAGTGTTACTAAAATCTACAACACGACCTTGTCGATCAGTTAAACGACCATCATCTAAAAGCTGCAGCATAATATTAAATACATCTGGATGAGCTTTCTCTACCTCATCAAATAATACAATTTGATATGGTCTTCTGCGCACTATTTCAGTTAAGGTACCACCTTCATCATAACCAACATAGCCTGGAGGTGCTCCAATTAAACGTGCTACCGCATGTTTTTCCATATATTCAGACATATCAATTCTTAGCAAGGCAGCATCATCATTAAAGATAAATTCTGCAAGTGCTTTGGTAAGCTCAGTTTTTCCTACACCAGTCGGACCTAAAAATAAAAAACTTCCTAAAGGACGATTCTTATCTTGTAAACCAGCTTTAGATCTTCTAATCGCATCAGCAACTGCCTTGCTTGCTGCTGCTTGTCCAACTACTCTTTTGCCAAGCTCTGCTTCAATATGTAAGAATTTTTCTTTTTCACTTTCTACCATTTTCTCTATTGGTATACCGGTATGTCTTGCAATAGCTGCAGCAATATCCTCTTCGGTAATGGCTTCTTTGGTAAAGCTTTTGCCACTATCTTGCTCATAAATTTCTACAGCTTTAGTAAGCTCAGGAATTTTACCATAAGTTAATTCACCAGCCTTGGTTAAATCACCTTCACGCTGAGCTACTTCTAAATCATGCTTAGCTTTTTCAAGCTCAGCTTTTGCTTCTTTAGCTTTTTGCAATTTCAATTTTTCAGCTGACCAACGATTATTTAAATCAGTTTGTTTAGCCTCATATTCATTAATTTCTTTTTCTAATTTGCTAATTCTATCTTTAGAATTAGCATCTTTTTCTTTTTTAAGAGCTTGAACTTCTATTTTTAAATGTATGATTTTTCTATCAAGCTCATCAATTTCTTCTGGCTTACTATCAATTTCCATTCTAAGCCTAGAAGCAGCCTCATCAACTAAATCAATAGCTTTATCAGGTAAGAAACGATCAGTAATATAACGCTCGGATAAATTCACTGCAGCAATGATTGCTGAATCTGTAATTCTAATACCATGATGTACTTCATATTTTTCTTTAATACCTCGCAAAATAGTAATGGTATCTGCTTCTGTTGGCTCAGCTACAAATACAGATTGGAATCTGCGGGCAAGTGCGGCATCTTTTTCGATATATTTACGATATTCATCTAAAGTTGTTGCTCCAACGCAATGTAATGTACCTCTAGCCAAAGCTGGCTTTAATAAATTAGATGCATCCATTGCCCCATCAGTACGCCCTGCTCCAACTAAATTATGCAATTCATCAATAAATAAAATTATTTCACGATCTAATTTTTCAACTTCATTTACCAAAGCTTTAAGGCGCTCTTCAAATTCACCCCGATATTTTGCACCAGCAAGCAAGGCGCCTAAATCAAGCGACATTAATCTTTGTTTTTTTAAGGTCTCAGGCACATCACCTATGGCAATACGCTGTGCTAAGCCTTCAACAATGGCTGTTTTACCAACTCCTGGTTCACCAATTAATACAGGATTATTTTTGATACGGCGTGATAATACTTGAATGGTTCTACGAATTTCTTCATCACGACCAATTACCGGGTCTATTTTTCCATCACGGGCCAAAGCAGTAAGATCTTTAGCATATTTTGCCAAAGCTCCACCTTGCTCACTACCAGTTGGTGAATCAGCTTGATAATTTTTACGTGCATCAGCAATAGCCTGTTCTAAAACACTACTAACTAAACCTGATTTTTCTAATATATTTTGTACTTTTAACTCTGGAGAACTTAGCATTGCATGTAATAAACGCTCTAGAGTAATAAATTGATCTTGATATTGATTAGCTAATTTTGCAGCACTATTAAATAATTTAGCTAGATCGCTAGAAAAAATTAAACGCTCTGCTCCTGACCCAGAAATTTTAGGATGAGTATTTAGCAAATTATTAAGATCATCTTTAAGATTATCAACATTACCTCCAGATGCGATGATCAATTTGGGAATTACTCCTTCATAATCTTCTAACATGGCACTTAAAATATGCTCAGGCAAAAAAGATTGATGACCCAAGCTTAAGCATAAAGTTTGTGCTTCGGCGATTATTGACTTTGCTTTTTCTGTATATCTATCTAAGTTCATTTACACCCTTTTGAGCTATTAATAACTTGCATTTCATGCAGTCTTTTCTGTCTCTCGGTACAACGCTCACTTCGTTCGCGTCACTCGAGAACCGTTTGGTGAGTGATTACGAGCGTAGCGAGGAATTGTATCGAACCAAAAAGTTTTTAACAAAAATACAAGCATGCTATACAAGTTTTTAACAGCTCATATTTTATGACCTACTAGAAATATATAAGAGCAAAATTAAGATTTTCAAGTTATTATAATGTTAATAATGAGGAGATGTGTTTAGAGCGAGATTCCGCAGACCAAGTCGAGGACTGCCTGAGCGATTAAATACATCTCCTCATTATTAAACAATAAATCTTTTCTTTTCTAAAATTCTCTAAACAAAAAAACTTTCAGCTGTAATGGGCTGATCTGCGTAAAGAATCTGGTAAACTAAGTTACAGATTTTGAGATTTAAATTATGTTGCTGGGCAATTTGTTTTACTGCTTTAGTAGTAGCAACACCCTCTGCTACAGTTTTGCGTTCAGCCATAATTTCTTTTAAAGTTTTACCCTTACCAAGTGCCACACCCAAAGACATATTACGTGATTTTATCGAAGAACAAGTAAGCACTAAATCTCCTATACCACAAGGCTCCATCGCAGTTCTTTTACGCCCACCTAAAGCACGCGAGATCATACCAATCTCGTTTAAACCTTTAGTCATGATTGCTGCTTTAGATGATTCACTAAGCTCCATACCAACTGCTATACCCATAGCAATAGCGATAATATTTTTTAAAGCACCACCAAGCTGCGCACCTACGATATCTACACAGTAAACTGGTTTAAAATTTTGATTGGCTACTAGCTGAATAATTTGCTCACCCACCTGCTCATCAGCACAAGCAATTGAAGTAATTGCTGCTTCACCAAGTGCTACCTCATCTGCAAAATTAGGACCAGACATTACCACTAAAGGATTATGCGGTAATAATTCTGCAATAAATTCACTAGGTAATTTTAAACTTTGATTCTCAATACCTTTTGAACAAATTACTAAAGGAATTTTAGCAATAGCAGCACCCAACTTAAGTAAAGGCTGCAAAGTCACTTTACTATGCTGCACCGGAATTACAGAAAATATTGCTGCAACTTCAGCAAATTCACTAAAATCAGTTACTGCTCTAATATTTTTAAAAAGCTCAACATTAGGTAAATAGGTTTTATTACAGTGAGTTTGATTAATTTGTTCAGCCACTTCCTGCTCAAAACACCACAGTAAAACCTCATGACCATTTCTAGCTAGTAGATTAGCTATTGCGGTTCCCCAAGCTCCTGCTCCAATAACTGCTAGTTTTTGCATAATGATATTTTTAAATGATTGCCTTCTATAGTAAATTCTTTAGTAGTGCTAAGCTCTTCTGTAAGCGAAAATTCATCAGCTAAAACTTGCTCTTTAATATATGCTTCAAATTCAGTAAATGCTGTTTTTAACTCATCAGCTGCAACAACAAGCTTTACCGAGATACGATCAGTAATATCAAAATCTTGCTCTTTACGCTCCTGCTGAATAAGACGCACTAAATCACGAGCATAACCTTCATTAATTAAATTAGCTGATAATTCAGTAGCAAGACCAACTAATGCATCTTGCGTGCATAAAGCTTGGAATTTTTCTGGATCTTGTGGCGCTAACACCAGTTCAAACTCATCTTTAGCTAGCAAGATACCAGCAACTTCTATTTGACTACCCTGCTTTTGCCATTTGCCTTGCTTGGCAGCTGGGATAATCTCTTTTACTTTAGCACCATATTTACTGCCTAATAATTTAAAATTTAGATTAAGCTTTAATTCTGCTAAATCTTGATAATCGGCACGGAACTCAACCTGTTTAACATTTAACTCATCGCAAATTAATTGCTCATAGGCAGATAATTGTTCATAGCCTTTACCAATGATAGTTACCTGGGATAAAGGTTGGCGAGTTCTAATATTATTTTTACTTCTAAGCGCATGCGCTGTCGTACAGATATTTCTGACCTTATCCATATCGGCCATAAGCTCAGCTGCTTGATCAATTTCTGCTACTTCTGGAAAATCTTGCAGATGAACCGAGATCTCATCATCACGATTTATACCTTGATAGATAGTTTCTGCTAAATGAGGAATTAATGGTGCTGCTGCACGGAGCACTAAATCTAGAACAGTATAAAGCGTATCATAAGCTGCTTGCTTATGTGCAGTTTTATCACTTTCCCAAAAACGCTCACGATTTCTTCTAATATACCAATTATTTAAAATATCGAAAAACTCATCTAAAGCTGCATAAGCATCTGGTAAATTATAATCATCTAGTGCAACTTTAATAGTTTCAACCGCGTAACGCGCTTTAGCCAAAATATAACGATCCATGAAATATTCTTGGCTTAAAGTAAATTTAGCCTCGCAACTATCGGCATTAGCATAGATACAAAAGAAATTATAACTATTCCAAATTGGTTTTAATGATAAACGCAGCGCATCGCGAAATACATTACCTTCCTTATCAATATGAAGTTCATTACCACGCATCACCGGGCTAGCACCCATAAAATAACGCATTGCATCCGCACCATATTTCTCAAAAATCACTAATGGTGAGGTGTAATTTTTAAGACGCTTAGAAAGTTTTTGTGCCTGATCATCCAAAATCACCCCATGACAGATACAATTTTTAAAAGGTATCGAATCAAATAAAGCAGTAGATAGCACCATCAAAGTATAAAACCAACCTCTGGTTTGCGCCGTATATTCTACAATAAAATCTGCTGGAAAATTATTAGTAAAATCTTCATCGCAGGAGAAAGGATAATGTTTTTGCGCATAAGGCATTGAGCCAGATTCAAACCAACAATCAAGTACATCAGTAACACGACGCATGGTAGATTTACCAGTTGGATCATCTGGGTTAGGACGAGTTAATTCATCAATAAAAGGACGATGCAAATTATCTGGTTTTACCCCAAAATCGCGGGCAATTTCTGCTAAAGAACCATAAACATCAATACGTGGATATTTAGGATCATCAGAGCGCCAGACCGGCACAGGGCAACCCCAAAAACGATTACGCGAAATTGACCAATCACGTGCATTCTCCAACCATTTACCAAATAAACCATCTTTAATATGGCCAGGTATCCAGTTAATTTGTTGATTTAATTCAACCATACGCTCTTTAAAATCAGTAACTTTAACATACCAAGAAGGCATTGCACGATAGATAAGCGGTGTATCACTTCTCCAACAATGAGGATAATTATGAAAATATTGTTCAGTACGTAACCAATTACCCTGCTCTTTCAACTTTTTGATGATTGGCACATTTGCTGCAAAAACTTGCAAACCTTCAAAATCAGTAACTGGAAAAGTAAATTTACCTGCCTCATCAACTGGACATATAGTTGGGATATTTTCTTGCTTACATAATTCTTGGTCATCTTCACCAAAACCTGGCGCAATATGCACTACACCTGTACCATCTTCAGTGGTTACAAAATCTGCTGCATAGATTTTAAAAGCATTGCTTAAATCATATTGCTGTTCTTGCCCCGCTAAATAATTAAATAATGGCTGATAAGTTAAACCTACTAAATCTTGACCTGTAAATTCTGCAATAATTTCAAGCTCTTCTGTTTCAGCTAATTCTTTAACATATTTTGCCGCTAATGTTTGCGCTATAATAAAAACCTCATCAGCTTTTTTTACTGCTACATAATTAATTTCTGCCCCTACTGCTAAAGCTAAATTAGAAGGTAAAGTCCATGGTGTAGTCGTCCATACTAAGATCTTCACTGTAGCATAATCTGCAAGTGCAGCTGGTTTATCTTTTAACTCAAAATTAAGCGTAACTGCCTTACTTTCTTTTTCACGGTAAGCATTATCTAATCTGGTTTCAAAATTAGAAAGTGGGGTCTGACAGGCCCAAGAATATGGCATAACGCGTAAATCTTCGTAAATTAAGCCCTTATCATAAAGCTGCTTGAAGGCCCAAATTACTGATTCCATGTAATTAATATCCATAGTTTTGTAGCTATTTTTAAAATCTACAAAACGCCCCTGACGGGTGACATATTCTTGCCATTCTTTAGAATATTTCATTACTGACTGGCGGCAAGAATCATTAAATTTTGCAATACCAAATTCTTCAATTGCAGTTCTACCTGAGACACCAAGCTCTTTCTCGGTTTCCATCTCGACCGGCAAACCATGTGTATCCCAACCAAAACGACGCACAGTTTTTTGCCCTAACATTGTATGGTAACGCGCGAAAATATCTTTAACAAAACCTGTAAGCAAATGACCATAATGCGGCAAACCATTAGCAAAAGGTGGCCCATCATAAAAAATATATTCTTTATGTTTGCTATTATCTTTACTCTCAACAGATTTTTTAAAGATGTCATTATCTTGCCAGAATTTTTGCACCTGTTTTTCAAAAGCTGCTAAATCTGGATTAGGATCAGTTTGCGGATATGCTTTAAAACTCGCCATAGTTATTTATGAAAATTTTCTAAAATTGATTAGATTAACTAATAGTAAAATTGCAAGGAGTGTAAGCATATAAAGATATATGACAAATACAAGCTCTATTCGTGAGAAGATCAAGCCTTTCAGCAAGAAGAAACCGCCAATAAATATTAAAGCTGCAACACTTGCATAAATATTTTGTAGCATCACCCCTTTTCTACTAAATGACCCAAATAATAAACTAGTTACTGCAAGTATAGTAAGCAACAAACAAAAGACTGGCCAGATGATACGCTGTATCTCTTCTGAGATCAGCTCAGCTTTACTATATTTATCGCTAAAGTTTGCATTATTTAGCTCGGTTAAATAAATTTGATTGAGCTTATTATATTCAGTGGTGATTTGTTCTTCTTCAGCAAAAAAATCTAGGTCAGTGAGATAATCAGTAAAATTCAACACACTGTTTAATTCACCATTACTCGCAAAAAGCATTCTTTGGCCATTTTGCAAGGCAAGCAAGAGCTTGCCTGATTGTTTAATAAGACTAGCCTCTTTGGCATGAATCACTAAACTCTCATTAGCTTCTAAAGGCTGTTGAATAGTGACATTATTTAAGATTCCTTGACTATTTTTACTCTCCACATAGATGGTAATACCATCTGAGACCTCATTAAATTCTCCAACTTTAACGGCAGATATTAATAAATCATTAGCCAGTTCAGTTTTTAAATCGGCAATTTTACGCATTGCATATGGTGAGCCAGCAGCAGTTAATAAAAAATTAACCAACCAAATTAAAGCAGCAGCTCCAGCCAGGGGTTTAATAATTTGTAGTTTATTTAAACCAGCAGCTTTCAGAATAAATAATTCACGTGATTGATAAAAAACATTGATAGTAATTAAAGCCGCAATAAAACAAATAAAAGGCAATAAAAACTCAACCAAACGTGGCAATAGCAAAATAGTTAGCAATAAAAAATCTGTAATGGGCATGTTACGCTCAGTGATAAAATCCACAAATTTTACAATACGCGTTAACCAAATAATTCCGGTTAAAATAAATAAGGTGGTAAAGAAATAAGAAAAAAACTTTCTAATTATGTAAAGATTTAAACTATTTAACATAACTCTAAATTATCAATTAACCTTACCTCACCCAAATAAGCTGCCACAAAAATTCTGGCAGTTTGGTAATTATCATGCGTCACTTTACCTAAATCTGCTGCAAGAACTTCTAAATAATCTATTTTTGTAAAGCCTAAACATAGCAAATTTTCCTGCGCTGTTGCAAGCAATTGCGTCAAATTAGCTAAATCAGTAAAATCATTTTTTATTTTAGACAAGCTTTTATAAAGCTGCGGAGCAATTTCAAGCTGCTCTTTACTTAGATTCAAATTACGTGAAGATTTAGCAAGACCAGATTCTTCTCGTATTGTGGGCACTCCTACAACCTCGATTGAAAAATTTAAATCTTGTACCAAAGTTTTTACTAAAAAATATTGTTGATAATCTTTTAAGCCCAACAAGACAAAATCTGGATTTAAAATATTAAAAAACTTGGTAAGCACTAAAGCCACACCATCCAGATGTCCTGGTCGGGTTTTGCCGCAAAGCATCTCATTAAAATATGCTAAATTAATTTTTGTTTTAAAATTAGCGGGATAAAAATCTGCTGCATCAGGAACTAAAATAAAATCAACATTAAGTTCTGCTAATAATTTAGTATCAGTTGCTAGCTGATTAGGGTAAGAGTTAAAATCAACTATACGCTCAAATTGTTTAGGGTTAACAAAAATTGACACTACCACAATATCAGCGAGCTTTTTTGCCTCTTTTACCAAAGCTAAATGCCCTGCATGCAAGGCACCCATAGTTGGCACAAAAGCAATTTTACTCTTTGCTTTTAGCACTTTTAATTTTGCATTAATTTCTGTAAGATCGCGAACCAATTCCATAAATTAACTCTAAGATGAAACTGCAAGCAGCATATAATAAGCTGATCAAAACTGAAACTATTTTATCAGATCCTGCCCAGCAAGAATTAATTCAACTACTTGATAAATTACGAGAACATCTTGAGCAAAAATCTTCTTGGCTTTTTGCTAAGAAATTTGAGAATTTTGGTTATTATATTTTTGGTGATGTAGGTCGAGGCAAATCTTTTTTGATGCAGCTTTTTTATGATAATTGTAACTGCCCTAAAAAGCGTATTCATTTTCATGAATTTATGAGCGAGATACATCGTAAATTACATCACTTACGCAAAACTAAACCTAATCTTTCTGACCCTCTAAAAACTATAGCACATGCATATGCTAAGGAAATAAAACTACTCTGCTTTGATGAATTTCAGGTAACTGATGTAGCTGATGCGATGATTTTAGAAAGATTATTTCGCTTACTTTTTAAACATAAGATTTTTATTGTGACTACCTCTAATCGCCATCCTAGTGAGTTATATCTTGGTGGTTTGCAACGCGAAAAATATTTAGAATTTGTCGAATTTCTAACTAGTAAATTAGCTATATTTTCACTTGATGGGCAGCAAGATTATCGTCATTTAAAAGTAGCTAATTTAGCCAAAAAATATCTTTACCCTCTTAATAAAAAAAATCAGCAAAAAATCTCTGAGATCTTTGCTGATCTTACTGGCAACTCCAAAACCTCTGAACATCCTATCAAAGTGTTAGGCAGAGAAATTATTATTAAAGAAGCCGCTTCTAGCTGCGCTTATATTGATTTTAATGAATTTTGTAAAAAGCCTTATGCTAGTAATGATTTTCAGGCAATTGCTAATGAATTTAGCACCATCTTTATTACCAACATACCAAAACTCAGTAGTAATGAGCGTGATTATGCTAAGCGCTTTGTTAATCTGATTGATATTATTTATGACAAGCAGCTTGATGTAATTTTTTATGCTGATTGTCTACCAGAAGAAATCTATCAAAGCGGCAAAGGCAAATTTGAATTCGCCCGCACTGTTTCAAGGATTACTGAATTATCTGCTTAGATAGTTTATAAAAAACATCTTGTATCAACCCTAAAAAAATGCTATAATATAGCAATTGAATAAAGGAGCAATCATGTCTAGAGCAAAATATATTAGAAAAGCTGCACCAAATATAAAACATGATATATTGAATGTTAATCGAAACGTAAAAGATTTTATTGCTGAACAAACCACATATACTGAACATGAGTTTCTTTTATCATTTCCACATGCTCTTAAAAGATTTTGTCCAACTACTTTTGCTGCGCTAGATAGCGAATGTCGATATAAAACCAATCAAAATATAACTTTTTATTTTTATGAGAATTTCTCAGAAATTATTAATCTCATCTCAAAAGAAAATATCTTTTCTAAGGCTGAATTAGAAATAGCAAATGATATTCAAAAATTTATTACTATTCCCACCAATCAAGATCGCATAATTAAAATTGGCCATGATAGATCACAATATTATATTTCAGAAATATCTGCAATGTATAGAGATAACATCTTAATAATAGGCAATATCATAGAAAATGGATCTGATTTTGCGGATAAACATCGCTATTTTTTAACATTGAGCCATAGCCCACAACAACATAGTTATCAATTGGCATTTCATGATTCAATATCAAATCAAACTCTTGAACAACCAAGAATCAATACCACGACTGGATCATATTTATTCAATAACAGTACTGACGAGCTATATATTAGAAACAATCAAAATCATGGTATAAATGCTAAAGTAACAAGAGCAGCTGATCCCAATTTTGACGTTATCAATCCGATGCATTTTTTAGGTTATATTTTATCTTTAGATACAACATATCAGGATATTTGCTTAACCTGCACAGATGCTGGTCAATATTTACCAATACTAACTGAGGAACAGCGACAAAGATTAACACAAAATATTTCACGTACATTTGGTAATGTGCAAACCCCTAATATACCATAAACAAATTGCCCCTTTATAATTTTTTGTTATATTCATTTCGAACTAAAATTTTAATAATCATGACAAAAAAAATAGCTTTAGTGTTTCCTGGTCAAGGGTCACAGAAAGTGGGTATGGGTAAAAATTTTTATGATAATTTCTTAGAAGCAAAAGAGGTGTTTCAAGAAGTTGATGAGGTTTTAAAACAAAATCTTGCCCAGCTAATTTTTTCTGGCGAACAAGCAGAGCTTACTAAAACAGAAAATGCCCAACCTGCTTTAATGGCTGTGTCACTAGCTATGGTTAAAGTATTAAATAAATTATCAGGTAAAAATATTGTAGATTATACTGCTTATGTAGCAGGTCATTCTCTTGGTGAATATTCGGCACTGGCTGCAGCTGATGCTTTAACTATTAAAGATTGCGCTGCCCTATTACAAGTTAGAGGTACTGCTATGCGTGATGCTGGTAATAAAACTAGCGGTGCAATGGCGGCAGTAATTGGTGTTGATACCGTAACAGCCCAAAAAATTACTGAACAAGCTGCCCAAGGCGATATTTGTCAAATTGCCAATGATAATTCTATTGGCCAAATTGTAATTAGTGGACATAAAAGCGCTATCCATCGTGCTGTTACTATTGGTAAAGAATTAGGCGCCAAAAAAGTGATACCACTTCCAGTAAGTGGTGCTTTTCATTCTGAGCTTGTCGCTGAGGCTGCAGCTAAGGTGGAAGCTAAATTAGCAGAAATTGAGCTTACCTCTCCAACTGTGCCAGTAATTAGCAATGTTACAGCTGCAGCAGTTTCTGAGACTAGTGAAATTAAAAATCTTTTAGTAAAGCAAGTTACTTCGGCGGTGCGTTTTCGTGAATCAGTTGAAAATCTAAAAAAATTAGGTGTAACTGATATTATCGAAATTGGCGCAGGTAATGTATTAACAGGTCTAGTAAAACGTATTGATCCAGAAATTACTTTAGCAAATATCCGCGAACCAGAAGAGCTTGAAACTTTTATCAAGGATTACTTATAAATATAATTATGGAATATCACGAAGGAGTTAAACATATTATTATCAGCTCTTTCTGGATATCTATAATGCTCTGCTTAGTGCGTTACCTTTCAACTGATTATAATGCCTATATCATAGTTTTTTGGCGTTGCTTTTTTGCGCTAATTTTTATGTTTCCTTGGTTACTTAAAAATGGGGTAAAGGCAATTAAGACAGATAAAATGTCGCTTTATATTTTACGTGCTTTTATAGGCATAATTGCCATGCTCTTATGGTTTTATGCACTTGGTATTATGCCCTTACCTCAGGCTACTGCTCTTAGTTTTACTGCACCAATTTTCTCAGCGATTTTAGCTTATCTTATTCTTAAAGAAAAAACTGGCAGCGGCAATATTGCGGCAATCTTTATTGGCTTCATAGGTGCTTTAGTAATTATTCGTCCAGGCTTTAGTGATTATGATGTAGCTGCTTTTATAGTTTTACTTTCCACCTCATTATGGTCAATTGCTTCAATTATTATTAAAAAACTTAGTGATACTGAAAAGCCTTTAGCTATTACATTTTATATGGCTTTAATGATGACTCCGCTTAGTTTTATTTTTGCCTTATTTAATTGGCAGAGTGTGGCAAATATTGATTTTATCTGGTTAGCATTAGTGGGCCTTACTTCTAATTTAGCTCATACCTCATTATCTGCTGCTATGAGCAAAACTGAACTTACTAATATTTTACCTTTTGATTTCACGCGTTTGGTTTTTATTAGTATCATGGCTTATATTTTCTTTGGTGATCATACTGAAATTTTAGATATAGTCGGTTCACTCATCATCATCACTAGTAGCGTTTATATCGCTAAGCATAAATCTAGATCTGCATAACTTACTCACAATTAAATAAAGTTCGAAGTTTCGAACCTACATTTCCGTACGAAGCTAAAGCTTCTACTCAGCAAAGCACTCAATGATCTAAAAGGCTATGGACACAAAAAAATTTCGTTTATATTCATCTTGGCCTTCGGCCATTGCTGCGCTATCGCTTGCAAGCTCAGGCACCGATGAATAGTGGCACCAAAAAATTTTTTGAGGTGGGTCATATATTGTGAGTAAGTGCAGAAAAAAGATGCGCAGCGTACAAAGACGTACGTAAGCAGTTTTTTTCTGCACTTATCTTGCAATAGATGATCCGCACACCAAAGTTAGGGACTATTTATCTTTTTGCAGCGTTAATAATTGAAAAAAGAACAAGTAAAATTAGGAGAGCATAGCCAAAGCTACGGTCGAGTAATTTTGCGTAGTAATTTTTCAATTTATTAGCTGCCCTACGGGTTAAGGCAAAAAGCTACTCTTTTTAGCTAAAATCTCTTATCAATAGCTCGCTATTAATTGCAAAATTTTAACTAAAAATACTACGCTTTTTGACTCTTAACAAAAGGATAAATAGTCCCTAACTTTGGTGTTAGGAAATTTAAAGAGGTACTAATGTGCCATCTTGTATGGTGATAGCCCTATCCAGCTTCTTAGCTAGAGTTTCATTGTGAGTAACAATAATCGTAGTCTGCTTACGCTCTTTTAGCTCGGCAAGTAAAAGATCAAAAATTAGCTCAGCATTTTCTGGATCTAGATTGCCAGTCGGCTCATCAGCAAGTAAAATTTGTGGCTGATGAATCAAAGCTCTTGCTATTGCTACACGCTGTTTTTCTCCACCTGATAATTGACTAGGTTTATGTTCTAACCTAGCACCTAATTTTAATGATTTAAGCATCTTAGTAGCTTGCTCTATAGCTACTGCCCTGCTAGTCCGGTTAATTAGTAAAGGCAACATGGTATTTTCAAGCGCAGTAAATTCTGGCATTAAATGATGAAACTGATAAATAAAACCGATGTTTTTTCTTCTAAATAATGTTTGCTCAGATTCTTTAGCTTTAGCCAAATCTCTACCATTATAAATGACCTGTCCTTTAGTTGGTGTATCTAATAAACCTAAAATTTGTAATAAAGTGGTTTTACCACAGCCTGATGGTCCTACTAAAGCTAAATTATCACCTGCAGCTAAGGCTAAATTTACCTCCTTTAAAATTTGCAATTTCTTGCTAGTTTCTTGGTAGCTTTTAGCTAGGTTTTTAATTTCTAAAATATTACTCATAGCGCAATACCTCAGCAGGTTCTAACTTAGCAGCTTTACGAGCTGGAAAAATAGCAGCCATAAAACAAATTAACAAAGATACAATTACTACTAAAAATACTGTAAAAGGATTTACCTCGGCCGGCAAATCTGTCAGAAAATAAATTACTGGATCAAATAAAGTGCTACCAGTTAGACTCTCTAAGGATCTTTTGATTGCATCAATGTTATACGCAAATAAAGTTCCTAAAAATGCACCAAGAAACGTACCAATTAGGCCGATCAAAGCTCCATTAATAAAAAAGATATAGGTTATAGAATTTTTACTCATACCCATAGTTCTAAGCAGAGCAATATGCTTCATCTTATCATTAACTAACATCACCAAAGAGCTAATAATATTAAAAGCTGCTACAATAATAATTAATGATAAAATTAAAAACATAACATTACGCTCAACCTTTAAAGCATTGATAAAGCTGGCATTTAGTCGTTGCCAATCATTAACACTTAATCTGTATCCTGCCTCACGCAAATTATAGTGGAGCTGATCACCCAAAGCATCAGAAAACTCAATATCATTAGCCATCACCTCAATTGCCGAGATTTTATTTTTTAAGTTAAATTGAATTTGGGCTGTAGTAAAAGGAATGAATAAAGCTGTAGAATCATATTCATGCATTCCTACTCTAAAAATTGCAGCAACTTGATAATCTTTAATACGTGGAATCAGGCCAATAACTGTTTTACTTATCTGTGGTGAAACTAAAGTAACTTGATCACCAATAGTTACTCCTAACTTCGCTGCTAATCTTTCACCTAAAATAATCTTATCTTTGCCTTGAAAATTGGTAATATCTCCTGCCACTATATTATCTTTTACCAGTTTTTTCTTAAGTAAATCTTCATATTTAATACCTTTAACTAAAGCAGCTGAAGATTCATCATTACTGGTTAACATACCATGCGCATCAATCAGTGGGTTGACCTCTGCTACATTTGCCTGTGTTTTAATAAAATCTGTAATTTCCTGATAATTATCTGCTATTGGCTCATTTATACCATAAATGGTAATATGCGCATTCATACCTAAAATACGCGCTACCAACTCTTTACGAAAACCATTCATCACTGACATCACAATAATCAAAGTAGCAACTCCTAAAGTTATACCTACCAAAGAAAAGATAGTATTTATTGAAATGAATTTTTCTTTGCGCTTAGAAAAGAAGAAACGTAGAGCTAGAAATTTTTCTGCGAAATACATGAAGCCTTATAAATTCTGGCCATAGTATTATTATATTTTTATTTTTTAAGCAATATTAGATAATGATATAAGAAATTAATTATAGCTCTGATTTGCTTGCGCTTTATGAACAATAAAATGGTTATTCATAAATGCTCCTGATACGCAAATGCACGGCCATAATTAATTTCTTATATCACCTTAGAAAACATGGACAAAAAGATACACATATTGCATCTACCCAATTAGTTCTATGTGTTGGGGGAGAATCTTGTATTTCTTCTAATACAGGACGTACATCTTTAGCTTCTAAAGTTTGTTCTACTGGTGTAGCTTGTGGCTCTCTAACTTGTGGATCAGGATAAACTCGTTGTGTCATAAAAACCTCTAAAGGTATATTATAACAGATTTAGTGAGTTGCAGCAACTGTTGATTCGTCTTCAGTGAATTTTTTACCTTTGGCAGATTTACTTGGCTTAGTTGGCTTAACTAGAGCTTCTTTTACAACTTCGCTAAAATTATCAACAAAGACTAATTCAAGATCTTTAACTATATTAGCAGGAATATCGACAAGATCTTTTTCATTTTTCTTAGGAATTAATACTTTTTTAATACCTGCCCTAAGCGCTGCCAGTAATTTTTCTTTTAAACCACCAATAGGTAATACTCTACCGCGTAAAGTAATTTCGCCAGTCATAGCAACATGTCGATCTACAGGAATCTCTGTTAATAATGATGCAATTGAAGTACAAATTGCTGTACCTGCGGAAGGACCATCTTTTGGTGTTGCTCCTTCTGGTACGTGAATATGAATATCATATTTTTTGAATAATTCAGGCTTCACACCAAATTCTTCAGAGCGAGATTTAAAAAAGCTATAGGCAGCTTGCATTGATTCTTTCATCACATCACCTAATTTTCCTGTAAAAGTAATTTTACCTTCACCTGGAGTTTTAACCGCTTCGATTGATAAGATATCCCCACCAAACTCAGTATAAGCAAGACCTGTAGTAACACCTACTAGATTTGTTTCTTCTATGCGACCATAAGAAAATTTTGCTACACCAGCAAATTTATCAAGATTTTTAGGAGTTAAATTGACTGATTTCAACTTAGCATCCGAATCAATTTTACGTGTAGATTTACGCGCTAAATTAGCAATTTCTCTTTCAAGATTACGTACACCTGCTTCGTAAGTGTAATTTCTAATTAATTCAATTAATGCTGCATCAGAAATTTTTAGCTCACCCTTTTCTAAACCATGAAAATCAGTTTGTTTGGGTAGTAAATGTCTTTTACTAATCTCTAATTTTTCAGCCTCTGTATAGCCAGATAATCTGATAACTTCCATACGATCACGCAAAGCATGCGGAATATCTAAAGAATTTGCCGTAGTTAAAAACATTACTTCTGAAAGATCATAATCAACTTCTAGATAATGATCATTAAAGATAGTATTTTGCTCAGGGTCTAAAACCTCTAATAAAGCAGAAGCTGGATCGCCACGATAATCTTGACCCATCTTATCAATTTCATCTAATAAGAATAACGGGTTAGATACTTTAACTTTTTTAATTTGCTGAATTACTTTACCAGGTAACGCACCAATATAGGTACGACGATGTCCACGAATTTCTGCCTCATCTCTAACACCACCTAAAGACATTTTAACAAATTCTCTACCCATCGCCTTAGCAATAGAACGTGCCAGTGAAGTTTTACCTACACCTGGAGGACCAACTAAACATAAGATTGAACCTCTGATTTTTTTAACACGACGATTTACTGCAATAAATTCTAAGATTCTTTCTTTAACTTTTTCTAAGCCATAATGACCATCATTAAGCACATCTTCAGCTTTTTTAAGATCAATTTGCAGCTTGGTAGATTCTTGCCATGGTAAATGCAGCAACCACTCTAAATAGCTGCGCACAATGCCTGCTTCAGAAGACATAGGATTCATAGCTTTTAATTTTTTTAACTCAGCTTGAGCTTTAGTTTTAGCTTCTTTAGAAAGTTTTTTACTCTCAATTAATTTTTCAAATTGTAAAATTTCATCTTCACCCTCCTCAGGCTGGCCATTATTATTACCTAACTCTTTCTTAATAGCTTTGAGCTGCTCATTTAAATAATATTCACGTTGCGAATTTTCTACTTGGCTTTTAATACGATTTTTGATTTTACCTTCAGTATCTAAAATTTGATACTCACTTTTGAGCAATTTATATGCTAGCTCTAAACGTGATTTAACATTAATTTCAGAAAGTACATCTTGCTTTTCAGAAAGCTTAATGGGCAAACTAGAAACCACATGATCAGCCAATTTTGCCGGATCAGAAATTTCTAATATTGCAGTAATTAAATCTGAAGGTATACGCTCTTCTAAACGCACATATTTTTTGAAGATTTGCTTTATCTCACGCAGTAAAGCGCCATATTCTTCGCCTTGATCAAAAATCTCATCAATCATTTCAATATCAGCAAGAAATGACTCACCTTCATTGTAAAAATTAATTAGCTCAGCTCTTTTTCTAGTATCAATCAAGATTTTTAATGTACCATCAGGCAATTTAAGCATCTGCACTACATTGCCTACTACACCTACACGATAAATATCTTGCTTAAGAACATTATCAGTTGCCGGATTTTTTTGTGTAACCAAAAAGACTTTTTTATCGCTAGCCATAGCTGCTTCTAAGGCTTTTACAGATTTTTTACGGCCCACAAAAAGTGGAAAAATCATATCAGGAAAAACCACTACATCTCTAAGAGGTAAAGTTGGTATTTTATCAATATGATTTAAAAATTTATTTTCCATAATTTAAGCCGAAGCTGTTTTCTTCTTTTTAGTTGTTTTAGTTGCAGCTTTTTTTGTCGCTTCAATTTTAGGCTTAGTGCCTTTATTGATAACATTTTCGTCTACAATAACTTTTTTGGCATTGTCGATATTAGGTATCTCATACATAGTATCAAGTAATACAGATTCCATAATCGCACGCAAACCTCTAGCACCTGTGCCCCTTTTAATTGCTTTTTTAGCAAGAGCAGTTAAAGCACCTTTAGTGAAGCTTAGTTCAACGCCTTCCATTTTAAACAGTTTATTAAATTGTTTAGTAAGAGCATTTTTCGGTTTTGTTAAAATTTTGATAAGATCTTCAACCGCTAAATCAGAAAGTGGTGCAATTACTGGTAATCTACCAATAAATTCAGGTATTAAACCATATTTCACTAAATCGTTAGGCTCAATAGAAGTAATAACATCGCTCATTTTAACATTTTTAGCATCTCTAACATCAGCAGAAAATCCTATAGAAGCACCGCGATCTTTATTAGAAATGATTTTTTCTAAGCCATCAAAAGCACCAGCACAAATAAACAAGATGTTACTAGTATCAACTTGAAGATATTCTTGTTGCGGATGTTTTCTACCACCTTGTGGCGGTACTGCAGCTACAGTTCCTTCGATAATTTTTAATAAAGCTTGTTGTACCCCCTCACCTGATACATCACGTGTAATTGAAGGATTTTCGGCTTTACGTGAAATTTTATCAATCTCATCGATATAAACTATACCTTTTTGTGCTTTATCAACATCATAATCAGCAGATTGTAATAATCTTAGAATGATATTTTCAACATCTTCACCAACATAACCAGCTTCTGTAAGACTAGTTGCATCAGCCATAGCAAAGGGCACATCCAGGATTCTTGCTAAAGTTTGCGCAAGTAAAGTTTTACCACAACCTGTTGGACCGATAAGCATCACATTAGATTTACTAACTTCAACCTCACGATCAACATCACTTGAATAAAGTCTTTTATAATGATTATAAACTGCTACTGATAATACTTTTTTAGCATAGTCTTGACCTACTACATAATCATGCAAAGTGTTACATATTTCTTCAGGTGACATAATCTCACCCTTATCATGATCCATTACTGTAATAGATTTTTGATCTTTACCTATTGCAGCATTACATAAATCTATACATTCATTACAAATATACACCCCTGGCCCAGCAATAAGCTTAATTACCTCATGCTGGCTTTTACCACAAAAACTACAATGCAAATCATTAATATTCTGATCGTCCGCCATTTATCCTCTTATTTTTTTACTTTTGCTTCAATATCTGCTCTACTTTCTACAATATGATCAACCAGACCAAATGCTTTAGCTTCATCAGCAGACATAAAATTATCACGCTCCATAGATTTTTCAATCACTGAAAGAGCCTTACCTGTATGTTTTACATAAAGCTTATTGAGTCTTTTCTTAAGATTAAGAATCTCATTAGCATGAATTTCTATATCCGTAGCTTGACCACGAAAACCACCTGAAGGCTGATGAATCATGATGCGCGAATGAGGCAGAGAAAATCTTTGTCCTTTTTGTCCAGCGGTTAGAAGCAATGAACCCATTGAAGCTGCTTGACCAATACACATAGTTGATACATCAGGTTTGATATATTGCATAGTATCATAGATTGACAAACCTGCTGTTACTACACCACCTGGTGAGTTGATATACATATAAATCGGTTTTTTGGGATCTTCAGACTCTAAAAATAGTAACTGAGCTACTATTAAACTAGCCATATTATCCTCAACTGGACCAGTCAAAAATATAATTCTTTCTTTTAATAATCTGGAATAAATATCAAATGATCTTTCTCCTCTTGCGCTTTGCTCAACTACGATAGGCACCAAAGTGTTAGTGTAGCTTTCACTTATATCATACATAGACTTACTTTGTTTATTTTTAATAAAATAAATACTGACTAAGAAGATATAGTTACTTTTTAATTAATTTAAAGGAAAAACTGAATATTATCCTGTCTTTTCTAAAATAGGTTAGATGCTCTAACGCTATTTTAGCAGAGTGATTCGCCACGATAGACTGAAAAATGCTCATGTGCTATTTGCACACTCCGCTTTTTCAGCTCTCGAGCTCACCAAAAATACTAGAATAATATTCAGTTTTTGATACATTACACAGTCTTTTCTATCTCGTAGTATAATTTCTTGATTTGCTAGGAATGACCCAAACCTCGCTACTCAGGCACCAACAAATTTTGCGAGGTGGGTCAT
Source organism: uncultured Rickettsiales bacterium (assembly GCA_963991775.1). GTDB lineage: Bacteria > Pseudomonadota > Alphaproteobacteria > Rickettsiales > JABIRX01 > CAXDRM01. The sequence goes on from CAXDRM010000006.1 coordinate 23,438, forward strand.
ATATTTGTGTTTTGGGAAGAAAAAACACCGGAGTGTAGCCAAATCTACATGAGGATTTTTTTCTTCCTAAAATGCGAATAGATGATCCGGATCGGAAATTTAAGCCTTCTCGACTAGTTTTTTAAATTGCTCAAGAGTAAGTTCTTTGTCTTTAAGCTCAGCCTCTTTAAGAATATGATCAACAACCTTATCTTCTAAGATTGGGCCACGCAGATGATCTAATGCTTGAGGATTAGATCTATAAAAATTAACTAGATCATCAGCATTGCCACCATAACCACCAAGTTGCTGCTTAAGTGAATCAATAACTTCAGCTTCAGTTACAGCAATATCGTTTTTTCTACCTAATTCAGAAAGTAAGATACCAACTTTAACTCGACGTTTAGCAATGTTTAAATGTTCTTTTTTAAGTTTAGTATATTCTTTACCGCCCTTATCTTCTGCCTCTGCTTCATCTTTATAACCAGCATCACGCAGATAATCATTTAGCACATTTTTATATTCTTCATCAACCATAGTCTCAGGTAATGGGAACTCGACCTTATTTTCAATGTAATCAAAAAGCTCTTTTTTAGTCTCATTGCGAGCTTGTTTCTGATATGCAGCTGACATCATTTCTTTAGCCTTAGCACGCAAATCTTTAAGATCTTTAGCACCTTGCGCTTTAGCAAATTCGTCATTTATTTCAGGCAATTTTACATCATGGATTTCTTTAAGTTTGACTTCAAATTCAGCTGCTTTACCTTTAAATTGCTCAGCATGATAATCAGCAGGAAATTTAACTTTCACTTTTTTCTCATCACCAACTTTTAAACCAACTAGCTGATCTTCAAAATTATCGATAAAGCTTTTTGAACCAATTTCTAATTCGTGGTTCTCTGCTGTACCACCTTCAAACTGCTCACCATCAATAAAACCTTTAAAGTCAATTAAAGCTATTTGACCTTTTTTTAGCTTTGCATCTTTAGCTTTTACTTGCTCTTTGCTTTTAGCTTGGCTGGCTTGTGCCTCTATTTGTCTATCAACTTCACTTTCTGGAAATTTAATTTTGTAATCAGTAAATTTTTGCTTAGCAAAATCTACCTCAGGTAATTCAGGAAAAATCTCACAGATAAATTTATATTCTAAATCTTTACCCTCTTTATATTCAGGTAGATCAAATTCAGGCTGACTAGCTAAACGTAATTTCTCATCCTCAACTAATTTAGTAGTAGCTTTTTTAACTAATTCATCAATTACTTCATAAGCAGCTGAGGTACCGTATTTTTTATCAATATAACTAACTGGAACTTTACCAGGTCTAAAACCAGGCAATCTGATTTGCTTGCTTAACTCATTAATCTTAGCTTTACTTTGCTCAGTAATATCCTGCGCAGCAATCTTAATTGTATAAGTCTTTTTTAAACCTTCTGCTTTACTGTCTAAAATTTCCATTCTTGCCTCAAGCAATATCAAATAAATTATCTAAAAAAAGTGGTGCGGATGAAGGGACTTGAACCCCCACGCCTTGCGGCACTAGATCCTAAGTCTAGCGCGTCTACCAATTCCGCCACATCCGCATAATAATCACCATAAACCAGCACCTTGCTCAGGCTTTTCTAAAACATCTTAGCAAGAGCTAAGCTGTTTTAGCGGAGTGCCTCTTCTCAAATTACTGCGGTGCTTACGTAGAACTACTACGCGCCGCTCCTCGTAATTTGAATTCGGCAAAAATCCATGAGCAAATCACTACTTTATGGTGATTATTACTAAAACCATAAAGCACTCATCAAAAATACAAGCATAATACGCACTTTATATCATGCTAATATTAACATCCTGTTCGACAAAAATGCTTTCGTGATATAACAATTTTGCACATCACTAAGCTTCTTATCTAGAAATACAAGCATAATATGCAACTTAATATTACGCTCTAAAGGTCTCTCAACACTGATCTCGAGAACCAGATTAATAATTTAGGTTCTTGAGTGATTTTAGCACAGCTAAAATTGTACCGAAAGGCCGTCTAGTCTGAATAATTAAATATATTCAACTAGCATTCAACTAACATGTTAAATAACACTTAAATTGAGCGGCAATTCTTAACCTTATGGTTAGAAAATTGCAAGCAAATTTTACTTGCAGTAAATTAGTTACTCTTTAAACTCAATACTCAACACAAAAATAACAAAATGTCAGATAATAAAAATCTACTCAAAATCACTGCTCTACTCAGCAAAATAATCAAAAAAATTAATAAGGATGATCCAACAATAGCAATTATAAAATTACATGGAGTAATCGGTAAGGTTGGACATAATCAAGGACTAACCCTAGACTCACTAAAAAGCCTCGATAAAATTAATAAAATTAAAAATTTAAAAGCTATCGCCCTACTCATAAACTCTCCCGGAGGTTCACCCGTTCAATCAGAATTAATTGCTAAACATATCAAATTTATTAGACAAAAGAATAAAAAGAAAAACTTACCTATAATTGCCTTCTGTGAAGATGTAGCAGCTAGCGGCGGTTATTGGCTAGCCTGCATAGCAGATGAGATCTATGCCTCAAGAGCTTCAATAATTGGTAGCATAGGCGTTATCTCGCATGGCTTTGGCTTTGTCGAAGCTCTAAAAAAATTAGGTATCGAAAGACGCGTCTATAGCCAAGGCAAAAACAAAGCTGTGCTTGACCCTTTCAGCAATACTAAAAAAGAAGATGTTGAATTAATCTCTACTATCCAAAAAGATATACACGAACATTTCATCGATTACGTTAAAGAATCACGCGGTAAAAAATTAAAAAAAGACCCCGATCTATTCACCGGTAAATTTTGGTCTGGTAGCTCTGCAAAAAAATTAGGATTAATCGATGAGCTAGGCTATTATGAAGAAGTTCTTACCAAAAAATATGGAAAGAAAATAAAATTTAAAGAATTTGGACAGCATAAAAGCTTCTTACAACGTAAGCTTGGTGCTTTTATTGATATATTTTATGGCAAAATAGAACAAAAATTTATTGAAAGCTCGTATTTTAATAAATATAAACTGTAGTGAATTTTTAAAGGATCTCTCGGGCCTTCGACAGGCTCAGGCACCGTTTTTAGCAATTCAGGTCCCTGAGCTTGCAAACCTTTGGTGCAGCAATAGCCGAAGGGCCGCTTGAGTCTAATAGACTTTGTACATAAAATGCAAAACTTTGTTTAAAAACTAGAAATAAAAATAATATATTTGAGGAAACATGAAACTAACCAGAAAAGTGAAAGCAATTATCGATAATTATTCTAGCGATAATCCAGGAACTAAAAGAAATTTAGCGCAAATTTTAATGCATGGTAAATTAGGTGGTACCGGAAAATTAGTAATCTTACCAGTTGATCAAGGCTTTGAACATGGCCCAGCCAGAAGCTTTGCTAAAAACCCGGCAGGCTATGATCCTGATTATCATATTAAATTAGCTATTGATGCAGGCCTTAATGCTTATGCTGCACCGCTTGGCATGATCGAAGCTGCAGCTGCAAATTTTCCTGGCGCTATTCCACTTATTTTAAAAGTTAATAGTTCAAATTCTTTGGCGCGTGATAAAGATGCACCTCATCAAGCTTTAACTGCCTCTGTGCAAGATGCTTTGCGTCTTGGCTGTAGCGCTATTGGCTTTACTATCTATCCAGGCTCTGATGCACAATTTGATATGATTGAAGAAATTAAAGAATTAGCCAGCGAAGCTAAAGCACATGGTTTAGCTGTAGTAGTCTGGTCTTACCCAAGAGGTGGCAATATCTCTAAACCAGGTGAAACTGCTGTTGATATTTGTGCTTATGCTGCACATATTGCAGCTTTAATTGGTGCGCATATTATCAAAGTAAAACCACCAACAGAAGAGCTAGAACTTGCTGAAGCTAAAAAGGTTTATCAAGAACAAAATATTCCAATCAGCACTCTTACTGAAAGAGTTAGCCATATAGTTGATAGCTGCTTCAATGGTAAAAGAATCGTCATTTTCTCGGGCGGTGCAAGCAAAGGTTTAGATGCTGTTTATGATGAAATTAAACATATTCGCGATGGTGGCGGTAATGGCTCTATCATCGGTAGAAATACCTTCCAAAGAGAACGTAGCGAAGCTTTAGCAATGCTACAAAAAATTATCAATATCTATTTGGGTAAGGAGTAGCCTTGTGGTTCGGTCCCCTTTGGCAATTGCTGAGCTGTTTTTTGACCAATACTCAGTTCAGTTTTTACTAATCACTTTATTGGAGCTATGCTCCAAGTAGTTCTTAGAAAACTGCTCGCTTCATTTGCAAAAAAGCTACTGTGCTTTTTTACTGCATTTACCTCAGGGACCTTTATCATATACAACTCACGTAACTATTTACTTTTTACGAAAATAATCAATAGCTTATGAGCCAGCTTTATCTCATTTCACCACCTGAAATTAATGATCTAGCTGGCTTTGCTATTTTACTCGAAAAATTGCTCGCTAAAAATATTGTCAGCATTTTTCAGCTTCGCCTTAAAAACCAAACACAAAGTAAAGCAGCTAAATATGTAGCTAAATTACTGCCAGTCTGTCAAAAATATCATACAGAGTTTTTTATCAATGATTTCTATGAATTAGCTAGATATTACCCTGTGTCAGGCATTCATCTTGGCCAAAATGATGCACAATTACAGCAAGTAAAAGCAGAATTTAACCAACAACTCAAAATTGGCATTAGCTGTCAAAACTCGTTAAAACTTGCTAAACAAGCACAAGCTGCAGGAGCTGATTATGTTTCTTTTGGTTCATGCTTTCCTACTAAAACAAAATTAGATACTGTGCCTGTCACACATGATATTTTTGCTAAATGGCGTCAGATTAGTAATTTACCTCAAGCTGCCATTGGAGGTATTGATTTTAGCAATATTGAGAAAATTTTATTTTATAAACCAGATTATATTTGTATGATCTCTGCTATCTGGAGCTATCCAGCAGGTCCAGAAGCAGCTTTAGAAAAATTTGGAAAGCTTACAACTAAAAATGGGAAATGGTAAATAGCTATGAGTAACAAAAAAAACATCTTATTCGTCTGCACTGGTAATATTTGTCGTTCTCCCTCTGCAGAAGCCATTACGCGTAAAAAGCTACATAGCAGAAATTTAGCTGATAGAATCTATCTTGATTCCGCCGCTACTCATGCAGCACATATTGGCGAACTACCAGATCACCGCGCTATTGCCGAAGGTGAGATGCGTGATATTGATTTTTCCAATATCTATGCCAGACAAGTAGAAATTGATGATTTTTACGAATTTGATTTAATTTTAGCTATGACTAATCGCCACTTAACTTACCTTAAAAGTGTGGCCCCTCTTGATAGTAAAGCAGAGATTGAACTTTACCTGAAATATGTTGATTACCCGCATGCTTCAGAAGTTGATGATCCTTATTATGGTCCTGCTAATAATTTTACCGTGATGTTTGACCTGCTTGATGAAGCTGCAAAATTGCTTCTTAATAAGTTTTAGATTGAATCTTCCTGCTACTATAGTATTTTCAGGCAAAATTATAGGGCGCAAACAATGATCAATGCAAATTCAGTAAGAGTCGGAAATATTGTTAATTTTTCTGGCAAATTATGCTTAGTAACTAAAACCTCTCATACACAACCTGGTAAAGGTGGGGCTTTCGTACAAATGGAAATGAAAGATATTGTAACTGGCACTAAATATAATGAAAGATTTCGTTCTGAAGATAAAATCGAAAAAGCTTTCCTAGAAGAGCTTGAACTGCAATTTCTTTATGAAGATGGTACTACCCTATTTTTGATGAACAATGCTTCTTACGAACAAATTGAACTTAGCAAAGAAATTATTGCTGAAGAGTTACAACCTTTTCTTACCGAAGGTATTGTGTTACGTGGTCAAAATTATCAAGGCAATATTATTTCAGCTAACTTGCCTGATACAGTTGAAGCAGAAATTGAATCTACTGAAAGTACAGTTAAAGGCCAAACCGCTGCCTCATCAAATAAACCAGCTATTCTTACTAATGGTGTAAGAGTCATGGTACCACCTTTCATTAATGATGGCGATCGTATCATTGTGCGCACTACTGATTTAAGCTATGTTGAAAGAGTAAAATAAGTGCGCGATAATATTTTTAACTTACCTAATCAGGTAAATTTACTATATCAAATTTTAAGCAATGCTGAAGGCAAAATTAATCGTGATTTTCACGAATTAGAATTATCGCAATCTGGTAAATTCTTACCCGAAAGATTTGCTGATAAATTGCATGAGCTAGTACTTGATCAAACTATTAATAAGGCACAATATTTGCTACCAGATTACGGTATTACTACCCCGACTCAAACTTTAGTAGAAAGTAAAAATGGTAAAGTGATCTTGCTAAATCTTTTGCCTGAAACCAATAATATCTTGCGCTCAATACCTTTTTATAGCTGCAGTGCTAGCATTATCTCTGAAGATAAAATTATTGCAGCTTTAGTAACCAGCCAAAATCTTAATTATCTTTTTTGGGCAATTACTGGCAAAGCACAACAACAAAACTTCAAACTAAAAGCTAGTCAGAATAATGATATTAGCAAAGCCAATTATATCGACGAAGCTGAAGCTAATTCTTTAAACTTTGCCTCAAATAATCTTAGTTTGCTCTTTTTAGCAGCAGGTAAGTTAGATTATATAAAAATCAATGTTGCAGAGCTAAAAACTGTACAAGCCGCATTATTTATTGCAGAACAGGCGGGAATTAAATATAGTTACGCTGCTGAGTCAAAAATCTTGACTGCAGCAAATAGTAACATATTTGAACAAATAAATTAATAAAGTGGCTAAATTCAAAATTGGTATCATTGGTGCCTCAGGCTATACAGCAAGCGAATTAATTCGCCTAGCAGTGACTCATCCAGAAATTGAAATTGCTTTTTTAGTAGGTAATAGTAAGGCTGGTGAAGAGTTGCAACAAAGCTATCCTCATTTTAAATTTTATGATTTGCCAGTAATTGCTAAAATTGGCGAAGTAAATTTTAATGATATTAACGCCGTATTTAGCTGTCTACCACATGGTGAAACTGCTAAAATTATCAGTCAAATCCCTAAAAATATTAAGATTCTTGATTTATCATCTGATTTTCGTATCAAAGATGCAAAACTCTATCAAGAATTTTACGCTGCAGAACTAAATCAAGATTTTACTGGAGATATTGCTTATGGCTTAAGTGAAATTTATACAACAGAAATTAAGCAAAAACGTATCATTGCCTGCCCAGGCTGTTACCCTACTTCTATTTTATTACCCCTTATACCACTTAAAGAGCAGCTTGATTTAAGCGAAATTATTATTGATAGTAAAACAGGTGTTAGTGGTGCAGGTCGTAAAGTTGCTGAAGATTTTTTATTTTGTGAATTGAATGAAAATGTTGCTCCTTATAATCTTACTAAACATCGTCATTTAAGCGAATTAATTGAAAATCTTGGAGTAAGCAAAAATAACTTACAATTTACGCCACAAATTATTCCTACTTCGCGAGGTATTTATAGCAATATTTATGTTAAATCCGAATATAGTGCTACAGAGCTTACTAAACAATTAAGCTCTTTTTATGCTGACAAATATTTTATACGCGTTAATCAAAATGGTGAGATACCTAAATTACGTAATGTAGTTGGTACTAACTTTGCTGAAATCACTATTGTAGATAGCAACATTGCCAACCAAAAAATTATACTTTGCGCTATTGATAATCTTACTAAAGGATCTTCTGGCCAAGCACTGCAAAATTTTAACCTATGTTTTGATTTACCAGAAACTCTGGGTTTAACTAATTGTGCAATTTACCCTTAATTAACCATGAAATTCACCCCTACTCCTTACCGTGGTATTTTACCTAAAATTTCTAAGCAGGCTTTAATTGCACCTAACGCAATAATTACTGGCGACACTGAAATAACAGCAGATGTTGGCATTTGGTATAATGTGGTAATTCGTGGTGATGTAGCACCTATTAAAATTGGTAAAGGTTCAAATATTCAAGATAATTCGGTAATACATGTCTCACGTGCTAATCATGTGCAAAATAAAACTAAAAATAAATGCGCTCCAACTATTATTGGTGAATATGTAACAGTTGGTCATATGGCAGTTATTCATGCCTGCACCATTGAAGATCGATCTTTCATAGGCATGGGCTCAGTAGTTATGGATTTAGCACATATTGAAACTGAAGCAATGGTTGCAGCTGGGGCAATTGTCACACCAGGCAAGACTGTTAAATATGGTGAGATTTGGGCAGGAAATCCGGCAAAATTTTTACGCAAAATGTCAGAAGCAGAAATTCGTTTTATCAAAACTTCAGCCGATAATTATGTCGAATTAGCTAAGGAATATTTTTAAATCAATATATT
>CAXDRM010000007.1:0-29793 GCA_963991775.1 uncultured Rickettsiales bacterium
CTACGAAAAGTTTTTTCACCATGATCCAAGATCACTGCAAAATGGCTAGCATCTAAAGTTTCACGAATTTTAAACAGCATATTACTATAGCCATAAAGCGCACCTACAACTAATCCTTCCGGATTGGTAAGTGGTGGCATGGAATGATAGGCTCTAAATAAAAAACTATAGCCATCTACTAAAACTAAACGTGACATTTTTCTGCAATTTATGATTTTTAGAAGATTCTAATATTTTTAATATATACAGCAATCATAATGTCGAAATATTAGAAAATAGTATTATTTTGTTAAGACTCGAGCGGCCCGTTCGGCTATCAGGTTGGTGAGCCTATGTATGTTTACGCTACATCTGCCGAACCAAAGGGACCTCAATTTCTAAAATAAAACTCCAACAAATTTTTTGAGGTGGGTCATCTATTCGCATTTTGGGAAGAAAAAACACCGGAGTGTAGCCCAAATCTACATGAGGATTTTTTTCTTCCCAAAATGTGAATAGATGATCCGGATCAGAAATTTAAAGTGTAGATAATTCTTTAATGTAAGATTTTGGCAATTCTAAACCCGCTTGCCAGAACTGGGGTTGCGTAGCATCCAACCCAAAAGGAGCCAGTAAATCTTTATGATGTAAAGTTCCCCCCTTACTAAGTGCTGATAAATATTTTTGCTCAAAATTTGGCAGACCTTGCTTATAAGTCATATATAAAGAATTTACCAAACAATTGCCAAAAGCATAAGCATATACATAAAATGGCGCATGAATAAAATGCGGAATGTACGACCAAAAATATTGATAATCTTTAGTAAGTTTTATATTAGGACCAAGACTCGCACTTTGAGTTTCATACCAAATCTCACCAAGACGCTTGATAGAAATTTCGCCTTTTTTACGTTCTTGATGCACTGCTACTTCAAATTCATGGAAAGCAATTTGACGCACAATAGTATTAAGTGAATCTTCAATCTTACTAGTTAATAACTCTAATTTAGCTTCTTTAGTTTTGGCTTGTGTAAGCAGACTTTCAAAGGTTAATTGCTCACCAAAAATTGAAGCAGTTTCAGCTAAAGTAAGTGGCGTATCTGCCATTAAATAGCCTTGTTTACGTGCTAAATATTGATGCACCCCATGGCCTAATTCATGGGCTAAAGTCATAACATCACGTTGCTTACCTTGGTAATTTAACATAATAAATGGATGAGTATCTGTAGTTGCAGGATGTGAAAAAGCACCAGCATCTTTACCTTTTTTTGGTGGCACATCCAACCAATTATTTTTGAAAAATAACTCAGTAATTTCGGCCATCTCTGGAGAAAAATCTTTATAGGCTTTAAGCACAATCTTTTTAGCATTTGCCCAAGAAATATTTTGTTCTTTAGCACCAGGTAGTGGAGCGTTACGATCCCAATAATTTAATTTTTTTACCCCAAAAAATTTAGCCTTAATTTTATAATATTGATGCGCTAAATCTTTATAATTTTCTTTAACAGTACTAACCAAAGATTCCACTACCTCATCTTCAATTAGATTAGAAATATTACGTGCTTTTAAACTATGTGGGTAATCACGAATTTTATCTTCAACTGCTTTATCTTTAGCTAGAGTGTTAGTGATAAAAGCAAAAATCCGTGCATTTTCTTTTAAGGTTTTTTCGATAGTTTGTGCAGCTTTTTTTCTAGTTGCCGCGTTACTACTAGAAAGTAGATCAAAAATTTCAGCAGAACTTAATTTTTTACTCCCATAATTAAATTCGAGATGGGCCATAGTTTCATCAAATAATCTACTCCAAGCACTAGATGAGGTTTGGGCTTTCTCATGTAAAACTTGTTCAATGGCAGCAGATTTTTGATAAGGTTTGCTTACTCTTAAATCACGTATATAAGGCGCATATTTTTTAAGCTTATTATCTTTAAGCAACTTAGCTAGATGAGCATCACTTAATTTGCTAAGCTCTAAAGAAAAGAATAATAAATTTGTATAAATATCATTTACTTGCTCGGCAATGCTTTGGTAAAAACCGCTAGCTTCTTGGTTAGTCATTTGCGTCACAAAATGTAGATAAGCAAAAGTTTGTAATCTGCCTAACCCTTCAGAAATTTTTTCATAAGCTTTGATAGATTTTAGTAAATCTACTGCTGTTAAATTTTTTAATTTGCCAGTATATTCTTCAGCAAATTTTTGGGATTTTTTACTTAAAGCATTAAGGTCTTTGTTAATTTGTGGATCTTGTTCATTTTGATAAAGGGCAGATAAATCCCAATTTGGTAGCGTCATGATTTTACCTTTACTATTTTGTATCAGGATTTTGCGGGAAAACTCTTAAAACTCAAGCACGACTTTACCCATAACTAATTTTATGCTATAATGCGCCGGTAATAAACAAAATAAATCATGACAAAAACCTTAACACATTATCTAATTTTAGATGACACAGCCACTATGCTTACTACACAAACAAAAGCATTAAAAGATTTCCTGTCAAAAGAGCAGTATAATGTTTCTGCTTATTTCGACATATCTCCTGGATCTGGTGAAAAAATTGCTCTTTCACAAACACAAAGCAAATTATGTGCTCTTATAGAAGATAATGAAACTAGACAAGGCAACACAAACACATATATATGTTCAAATATTTATGCGATTAAATATGGTAGTGTTTTTATAAAAAAATTTACACAATTACTCTATAATGCACAGGAGAATGATGAAGATCTGAATATTAAAATTTTTATCGATTATGATCTAAGTTCTAACCAAGAAAGTGAATATCAAACAGGAATTCAAACATTATTAAGAGCACAACAAAATCTAAATCAGTTCTTAAAGCAATATCCAGGATATCATGAAAAAATTAATGTGAATGCCTTATTATGCTCAAGTAATATGCATGGATCAAAAGATATACAACCTTTTCAGCTCACAGAGTTAGTTCAATTAAAAGAGATTACCACCTCATTATCAGGTAAATTAGATATGTATAATGTGGCAACTATCTTGACAGATCTTCCCAAACGCAAATCTTTAGAAAATATGCAAATAATTTATGAACAAGAAGGTGCTAATACTATACCCCCTAATAGTAGCATTCAAAGCTTTGCAAGCCATACATCTGATGAACGACTACTTGAATTTTCAAGCTTATCAAACAACAAAAAAATCAAATAAGCCCTCCAACTGTTCCACAAAACACTCATATTAATCAAGATACTAGATCACCTAATAGTTGGTGTAGTAGATTATTATCATGCTTTAATCCAAGTGATGCAAATAACAGAGTACATCCCCTTAATCGTTAAACATACTTGTTAATAGTAATTTCACTAGTAAATTAGCATCGATCAAGTATATTGCTTTATCCTATATAATAGTGAGTTAATTAAGATGACTAAGCCACAAATCAAACCACAAAATCCTTGCTTTTCTTCTGGACCTTGCAGCAAAAGACCAGGCTGGAATATTAATGCTTTAGCAGATGCTGAAATTGGTCGCTCACATCGTGCTAAAAACTCTAAAGCAAAATTAAAAGCAATTATTGATTTGACCAAAGAATTACTAAATATTCCTGAAGATTTTTTAGTTGGTATTGTACCAGCATCAGATACTGGCGCTGTAGAGCTTGCAATGTGGAATATGCTTGGCGAACGTGGTGTTGATGTATTTTCTTGGGAAAGCTTTTCTAGTGACTGGGCTAAAGATGCTAAAAATGAATTAAAACTTCCTGACCTAAGAATCCATCACGCTGAATATGGGGTGTTACCAGATTTAGCTAATGCTAATCCTGAGCGTGATATAGTATTTGCTTATAATGGCACAACTAGCGGAGTTAAAGTTCCTAATCTAGATTTTATCTCAAGCGAACGTTCAGCTATTACTATTTGCGATGCTACTTCTGCCGTTTTTGCTTATGATTTTGATTGGTCAAAACTAGATGTTACTACTTTTTCTTGGCAAAAAGTTTTAGGAAGTGAAGGTGCACATGGTATGTTGATTTTATCGCCAAAAGCAATAGCGCGTTTAGAAAGCTACTCACCAGAACACCCTTTACCAAAAATCTTTAGAATCAAAAAGAAAGATAAAGTGAATGTGAGCATTTTCGAAGGTGCTACCATTAATACCCCTTCAATGCTTGCAGCAGAAGATGCGCTTGATGCGCTTAATTGGGTTAAAGAAATTGGGGGCAATAAGGCTATGATTAAACGTTCTGCTGATAATTTAGCAGCGCTGCAAAATTGGGTTAGTAAAACTAATTGGGTAGAATTCTTAGCAGAAGACACTGCAACCTTATCTTCTACATCAATTTGCTTAAAAATTATAGCTGCTGATTTTCAAAATTTAGCTGCAGAGCAACAAGCTGATTTTGTCAAAAAATTAGTAAAACTACTTGAAGCAGAAGATGTAGCTTATGATATTGCTGCCTATCGCGATGCACCTACTGGCTTACGTATTTGGGGTGGCGGTACAGTTGAAACTAAAGATATTGAAATTCTAACTGAATGGCTAGATTTTGCTTACCAAGAAATTGCTAAAGATTTTTTTTAAATAAAGATGGATAGTCAAATAAACCCAAAAACCGATTACAAAAAAAAACCAAAATGGATCAGAGTTAAAGCTCCGGTTTCAAAAAAATATCACGAAACTCGAGATTTAATGCGCGGCTTAAAATTAAACACTGTTTGTGAAGAAGCGGCTTGTCCTAATATTGGTGAATGTTGGAGTAAAAAACATGCAACTGTAATGATTATGGGTTCAACCTGTACCAGAGCTTGTGCATTTTGTAACATAGATACTGGCGTGCCTAATCCACTTGATCCGCATGAACCTGATAATGTGGCAACTGCAGTACAAGAATTAGGTTTAAATCATGTGGTAGTTACTTCAGTTGATCGAGATGATTTAAAAGATGGTGGCGCGCATCATTTTGCCAAAACTATCACTAAGCTAAAATTACATGCACCAAAAACTACTGTCGAAATTTTAACTCCAGATTTCTTAAGAAAAGAAGGTGCTTTAGAAATTGTAGTGAAAGCTAAGCCTGATGTGTTTAATCATAACATCGAAACTGTACCTTCACTTTATCCTAAGATTCGTCCTGGTGCACGTTATTTCCATTCTTTAAATTTACTAAAAACTATCAAACAAATTGATCCACAAATTTTTACTAAATCTGGTTTAATGGTTGGCCTTGGTGAAAGAAAAGAAGAAGTATTACAATTAATGGATGATCTAAGAGCTGCCGAAGTAGATTTCATTACTATCGGACAATATCTACAGCCTACCCCAAAACATGCTAAAGTTGATCGCTTTGTTGAACCTGAAGAATTTGAATTCTACAAAAAAGTTGCCTATGCAAAAGGCTTTTTAATGGTAGCTTCTTCACCACTTACTCGATCTTCTTACCATGCAGGTGAAGATTTTGCCGAGATGCAAGCTAATCGTAAAGAACAGCTTAAAGAGAATAAATAATCTTAACCAAAAATAAGACTATAGTGATAAAGCCCGCAAACATATATTTGACCATGCGGCCTTCTAAATCTTTTAGATCACATTTAAGCTCGCATTTTAAATCATAAAAATCTTTTTTCGTGGCAAGCTTTTCAGTATCTAATTTTGGAATAAATTTCTTAGAAATTTTTTGCAAGGATATTACAGCTGCACGGGATTGCCTTTTGGTAAAACCATTATTATTTAAAAATTTATATTCTGAGAAACTATCTATATTACTATTCATAAGTGCATTTTGTAATTTATAATTACTATAATAGAATTAGTGGATTATATATGCAAATATTTTTTTACATTTTGATAGGTTTCTAGAGCTACTTTACTTTGAGAATCTTGCCAAAGAGTTTGGTTATTCTGACCAGAAATTGCGGTGATTAATTGCGTACGCAGTGCAATATTACAAATAAAACATAAGTCATAATTTTTAAGCTCAGCTACAGTTAACTCTGTTTCTTGCACCGTAAAATGCTGCATAATTTTAGTACGCATTACTCCTTTAGACAAGCCACAACTAAGCTTTGGTGTAAATAACTTAGAACCTTTAATAAAAAAAATATTAGCAGAATCCGTTTCACAAATTTGTCCTAATTCATTCAACAAAATTGCTTTAGCATGTCCTGCTTCACGTGCTTCTAATAAAGCTAAAGTAGAATTTAAACCCTGCATTAATTTTGCAGCAACTGGTAAACTCTTAGTTGAGATTTTTTGATAAGAAGAAATTTTTGCCGTAATCTTAGTCGCCATATTGCTAGGCAAGTTAGCCGTCTCCATAATCAGATTAGGTACAATATCTGGACTAGGCAAATAACCCATACTTCCTTCTCCACGCGTGATAATAATCCGGCAGATTCCTTCCTGCTGTTTATTTTTTGTCACCAGCTCTTTCGCTAAAATTTCTAGCCCAGCAACTGGATAAGGAATGTTGAGCTGCTCTAAACCATATTGTAATCTTTCCAGATGTAGGTCAAAATCCAAAAGCTGGCCCTGATGCACTCTAATAGTTTCAAATACCCCATCACCAAATCTAAAGCCACGGTCTTTGATAGAAATTTGCGCCTGATTTTCTGGTACAAATTTTTGTTTAATTAACACAAATTTCATTTGGATTCTCTTTTGCAAAATACTATAAATTAAAAAATTCTTGGTTAATAATATAGCAAGAAAATAAACTAAAAAATTTTTTAATTAAATAAGGTGTAAAAAATGGCATTAGAATTACCAAATCTTCCTTACGCAATGGATGCGTTGGAACCACATATCTCAAAAGAAACTTTAGAATTTCACTATGGCAAACATCATCAAGCCTATGTGACCAACGGCAATAAATTAATTGCCGGTACAGAATATGAAAATATGAGTGATGCTGAAATTACTGTAGCTGTTGCAAATGATAGCTCTAAAGCAGGAATTTTTAATAATGCGGCACAAGTATGGAATCACACTTTTTATTGGCATTCAATGAAGCCAAATGGCGGCGGCACACCAAGCGGCGCACTTTATGATAAGATCAATGCAGATTTTGGTTCTTTTGCAGAATTTAAACAAGAATTCGCTGCAGCTGGCGCTACACAATTTGGTAGCGGTTGGGCATGGCTAGTTTTGGATGGCGATAATTTAAAAATCGTTAAAACTGCTAATGCTGGCACCCCATTAGTAAAAGGTCAAAAACCTTTACTTACTATGGATGTTTGGGAACATGCTTACTATATTGATTTTCGTAATGCACGTCCGCAATATATCGAAACTTTCTTAGAAAAATTAGTTAATTGGGAATTTGCTGAACAAAATTTTGCTAGCTAAGCATTTTTCTCGATAAATTCTGTCAGGGCTGTGTTTGCAGCCCGATAAGAATAATCAGTACAATTAGAGATAATCTCTGTCATATCAACATCACTGAGCATTAAATTTTCAGTGATGTTTTTTTGCTCAATAAAACTAAGCAATGAAGCCTCACTTGGAGGTGTCACCTTAAACTTACTGTAAGAATTCACTCTGCTGCTTAGATCTGCCGAATTTATTTTTAAACAAGCTGGATCTGAATTTGTTAATAATAAAACTGATTTATGAGCATCAGCTGCATGATTTAAAATGCGCAGCAATATTGCTTCTAAATCCTTAAAATGATGATGCTTTAAATTGCGTAACACTGATTTTCTATGAAAATATTTTTCAAAATCATCAATAATAAAATGTGGTGCATTGCTTAATAATTTATCTAACTCTAGAGCATTCATATTATAAAGATCTATAAATTCTGCTTGAGATATTTTAGCAAAATATGTAGCTAAAGCTGTTTTACCAGAATTATGCGCACCATGGATAATAGATGATTTTCCTTGCCATAATGGCCAGCTATCTAAATAAATATAAGCTTGGTAATTAGCATCTGAAACAATTAAGAAATCTTTAATTTTGTTATGATATTCTAACTTAGGTTTGAGCTTTAATAGGGCCACGATTTTTTGTTGTGTAAAAATTGAAAATACTATAGTTTCACAAAAGATTTATATGATAATAGGCCTTTGACATCAAGTAACTTGTTAAAAAATCAGCAACAACACATTAAAAAAACAGATTATCTTATTGCTCTTGTTTTAGCTTTAGTGATTGCTTGCGGCTCATTTATTATTTTACGTCAAAAGCCTGAAAATCAAATTAATGTTGTAACTAATATTGCGCTTGAAAAAAAACCGCGCGAATTAGCAGCAAAAGTTGCAGCTGTAGAAACAGCTAATGCTGAAAGCAAAATGTTACTACATGAAGTAAAACGCGGTGATAGCTTAGGTAGCATTTTAGGTAAGTTACGTACTGAAACCCCAGAAATTCATCAAATAGTTCAAGCAACTAATAAAGTTTTTAAAACTTCTAAATTAAAAGTTGGTGATAAAATCTATGTGCATTATGACGAGCTAGCAGACAATCAAGAAAATAAAAAAATCCAAGTTAATAAATTAAAAATTTATTCTTCAGAAACTGAAAAATATGAAGTAGCACGTAATAATTTAGGTGAGTTTCACGCTAGGCAAGAAGCAATTGAGCTTTACTCCAAGCTACAGGTAAAATCGGGTAAGATCACCTCTTCACTTTATCAAGATGCTATAGATGCAGGCATTCCTCCTGCTCTAATTATGGAGTTTATTCGCTTTTATAGTTTTGATCTTGATTTTCAAAGAGATATTCGTAAAGGTGATAAATTCCAAATTTTTTATGAGACATTTTATAATAGTGAAGGCCAATTTATTAAAAATGGTGATATTATTTTTTGTAAATTTATCACTGGCGGCAAAGAATATGCTAATTATAAATATACTACTACTAAAGGTAGCACCCTATATTTTGATCAATCTGGCAGCTCGGTAAAAAAGAGCCTACTTAGAACACCTATTAGTGGAGCACGAATCTCTTCAAGCTTTGGTTATCGTAAACATCCTATTTTAGGCTATAATAAATTACATACTGGTGTTGATTTTGCAGCACGTACTGGTACTCCTATTTTTGCAGCAGGTAATGGTACTGTAACTCGAATTGGTTGGAATGGTGGTTATGGACGCTATATTAAAATTAGACATAATTCACGCTATTCAACTGCCTATGCACATATGTCACGTTTTGGTAAAGGTTTAAAAGTTGGCTCTAAAGTTAAGCAACGCCAAGTAATCGGTTATGTAGGTAGCACTGGTCGTTCTACTGGCCCTCATTTACATTATGAAGTATTGGTTCGAGGTAAAGCAGTTAATCCTCGTTCAATTCGAGCTGAATCAAAAGTAGCTTTAAAAGGAAAAGAGTTAGATAAATTTCAAATTCATCGTGCCCGCATCGATTTTATTCTAACTAATGCTTTTGCAGAAGCAAATATTGAGTAATGAAGAAAGCCTTCTCAATCTTTGAATTATCTATCGTCATTTTAATTATTGGTTTAATTTCCGCCGGAATTTTAACTGGTAATTCATTAGTAAAACAAGCTCGCTTTAAAAAGCTTATTGATGAATATCAGCAATTAAATAATAGCTTTATCAATTTTCAGACCAAATATAATTATTTTCCTGGCGATTATAGTGAAGCATATAATCAGTGGGGATCTGATTGTGGAACTGATGGTGATGTTAATAATAATGCGGCTAATTGTAATGGCGATGGCGATTATAAAATTGAATGGTCAGGTGAATCTTATCGTGCTTGGCAACATTTAGAATTAGGTGGTTTTATTAATGGTTCATATTCCGGCCTTGCAGCAACTAGCCCTAATAATTTTCAGCTTAATTCTATACAAGATGGGGTATTTGATCGGTTAGTTACTGGCGCAGGTAGTAGTACTAATGGTATTGCTGCAGATGGTGGTAGTAATCAGCCATTATTTTTAATGCGCAACACTAATGGTAATGCACTACTTACTACTAAAGAGCTTTATCTTTTTGATAAAAAATTTGATGATGGATTAGCTTATCAAGGCAAGATTCGCAATCGTTTTACAGATTATACTTTATGTGATGGTGCCAATGAAACCGCTTCTCTTATTGATGTTGCTGCTGATCAATATGATCTTAGCAATGAGAATATTATTTGCGTCCCCATTTTTATCTTAGATAATTTACTAAATTAGTTTTTTTAATCATAGCGTAACCTTAGACACTGTTAGCTAATTATTAAATTTCCATATTCTTTCCTATTTTTGCTTATTTTGTACAAAAATTTATTCGAATATATCCAGATATTAGAAAAAATTTTTGTAAAAAAACGCTAAAAATATCAAAAAATCTAAAAACAGAATAATTAGCTAACAGTGTCTAGGGTTACTAATTAGCATTAAACTAATTTGCGAAAAATTCTTACCGTAGGCTTACCCCAAGAAAACTCAATATCACGCGTTTCAAATAACAGCTCATATTGTTCTTGAGGTAACATTCTAGTTAGGCAAATAATTTTACAACCTTCTTTTAGCTCAGCAATTTTTGTTAAGATCTGGTCCCAAAAATCATCACTAAAACAAGTGGAATTAAAAAATACAATATCTGCAGCGCTAAAATCTTGGGTGAGAACATCAGCATTAATAAAATTAAGTTGCTCTTCAATTGGAGCATGTTTAAGCAAAGCAGCTTTAGCCTGCTCAGCTGCCTGGTATAAATCGGGGACAATCTCAATTCCGGTAGCATTTAAACCAAAAACAAAATTAGCGAGCAAACATGTTTTACCCGTACCAGAACCAATATCATAAAATTTTTGACCAGCTGTTACTGCACAATGCTCTAAAATTTTACTAAATTCTGGGATTTTAATCTCACCATAAGTTAGAGATTTTTCTTCAATATTATGCGCTTTACGATAATCATTAGAAAGAGTATAACCATTAATATCTTGATAGATTTCTTCTAAAATTTGTATTTTTTGCATATCTGTTTGAGACATAATTTAATTTCTTGATTAACATAATAACTAGAAAAATTAAATGGTGAAGATTCTTGGTATCGATCCAGCACTTAATAAAACTGGCTGGGGAGTAATTTCAACCAGTAATGATGGCACCATGTCCTATATTGCGTCGGGCATTATCAAGCTGCAAACCAACTATTCTTTACCCGAAAAAATAGCTTTAATTAGTTCTGCCATAAAAGAAGTACTGACTAATTTTAACCCAGATCAAATTGCTATCGAAGAAACTTTTGTTAATACCAACCCGCTTACCTCATTAAAATTAGGTCATGCACGTGGTGCCATTATTGCTAGTTGCAGCAATTTTTCTGCACCTATTTATGAATATGGTGCTAATAAAATTAAAAAAACTGTTTGTGGTGTGGGTAAAGCAGAAAAGCAACAGGTAGCCATGATGGTTAAGGTTCTATTGCCCAAAGCTAACTT
The DNA here is from genome assembly GCA_963991775.1 of uncultured Rickettsiales bacterium. Lineage (GTDB taxonomy): Bacteria > Pseudomonadota > Alphaproteobacteria > Rickettsiales > JABIRX01 > CAXDRM01. The sequence continues at coordinate 11,353 of CAXDRM010000007.1, forward strand.
TAAATATGATGATGAGAGTGATGCACTAGCTGTTGCAATTTGTCATTTAAATCACCATAATAGAGCCTTATTAAACTAATATCTCGCGGCGAATGATTAGATTCTACAATAAATATTTTGCTGTAAAATCTAACAGAGCTTTTCGTCGAAAAGATCACAATAATTTAAGATGAGTGAAAAATTAAAAGCAGAATATTTAGGTTGTGTTAACACCCCAATTTATCAAGCTTCAACTGTAACCTTTGACAGTTTAGCCGAATTAAATAAAGCAAAAGAAGTATATGCTCGCGCTGGCACTGAAACAAATTTTGCTTTGGCCGAGCAAGTTGCTAAATTAGAAAATGCGGCAAAATGTATAATTACTCCTTCTGGTGTAGCAAGTATTAGTGCTAGCTTGCTTACCTTGTTACAACATGGTGATCATTTATTAGTTTGCGACTCTGCTTATGGTCCTACTAAAATTTTATGTGATGGAGTGCTCAAGAAAAACGGCATCCAAACTAATTATTATCCTTCAGATATTGGTAAAGAAATTGCTACTCATCTCAAAGATAATACTAAAGTAATTTATCTTGAATCTCCGGCTTCACTTACCTATCAAATTCAAGAGCTAAATGAAATCATCAAAATTGCTAAAGAACGCAATATCATTACGGTCATAGATAATACCTGGTCAGCAGGAACCTTACTTAAACCTCTTGATTTAGGCATTGATGTCTCGCTTCAATCCGGGTCAAAATATTTAGCAGGACATGCTGATATTATTATTGGTACTTTATGCTTTAAAGATGCTGAGCTCTATGAAAAAATTTATCCTGAATATTATCAATTAGGTTATCATGTTAGCCCACAAGATTGTTATTTAGCAGCAAGAGGCTTACGTACTTTACCGCTACGTTTAAAACAGCAAGCTGAAGCAGCTTTACATATCGCAAAATATCTCGAAAAACATAGTAAAATTGCGCAGGTAATTTACCCAGGACTTAGCTCATTTAAGCAACATAAAAGATTCAAAAAATATTTTAGCGGCGCTAATGGTATGCTCTCTTTTATCTGCAAAGATAATCTACGTAAAAGCCAAATCAAAAAATTTGTTGATGCGCTGCAATATTTTAAAATTGGTTATTCTTGGGGTGGCTTTGAAAACCTGATTATGTATTATGAGCAGCCTGGCAAAGAAACTAAACAGCTTTATGGTGCTCCTTTACTGCGTTTGCATGTAGGCTTAGAGGATGTCAAAATTTTAGAAAATGATTTGGCACAAGCTTTAAAAATATTATGATTAGCATTGCTTCTTGGAATATTAACTCGGTTAGATTACGCCTAGATTTACTTAAAAATATTCTTAAAAAACACCAGTTCGATATTATCTGCCTACAAGAAACCAAAACTCAAGATCAATTTTTTCCAGCAGCTGAACTTAAAAAATTAGGCTATAACCATCTTAGTTTTCGCGGTGAGAAATCTTATAATGGTGTGGCGATAATTTCTAAATTACCTTTTACAAATGAGTTCCATTGGGAGATGTGCGACAAAAATGATAAAAGACATATAGCAGTTACTTTAGAAAATAATCTCACCATTCATAATTTTTATATACCTGCTGGTGGTGATGAGCCTGATATTAAAATTAATCCTAAATTTGCGCATAAGTTAGATTTTGTTGATGAAATGACTAGCCGTTTTGCTGCTGAAAAAAATTTACAAAATACCGTAATTTTAGGAGATTTTAACATTGCCCCGCTTGAGCATGATGTCTGGTCTCATAAACAATTGCTTAATGTAGTATCACATACGCCTATTGAAGTTGAGAAATTAACTAAATTAAAGACTAGTAAAAATTGGTTAGATGCGCATCGCCATTTTGTTAATGAAAATGAAAAGCTTTATAGCTGGTGGAGCTATCGCGCCCGCGACTGGGCTGCTTCAAATCGCGGACGTAGATTAGATCATATTTGGCTTACTCCAGATCTTAAAGCCAAGTTACAAGCAGCTAATATTTACAAAGATACTCGTGGCTTAGAACGCCCTTCTGATCACGCGGTTCTTTCTATCTCTCTAAAACCATGATATAACTATTTGATTCGAGATTTAATAATCTCTATGGCTTCAGCCATAATCTGCTGATCAGCCTTAGCTACTTTTTGACAATTATCCTGATATTCTTTAAGTAATTTTTGCTCTTGGTTAAGCTTGATGATTAGCTCTTCTAACTCATTAATATCTCCTAAAAAGCTTGCCTGCTCTTCGAGTAATTCTTGATAAATAATTTTAAAATTTTTGATGTAATTACCACTTAAGGGCAAACAATTTGCTTTAAGAGCCTCTAAAGGATTATGCCCTCCTATATCTACTAATGATCCACCAATTAATGCATAATCTGCTAATTGATAAAATAAACCCAACTCACCTAAAGTATCTGCTAAATAAAGCTCTGGCACCCCAGCCAAATCTGTGTGCTTTGATCTACTTACTAGTTGAAAATCTTTACTAAATTCTGCTGCCAAATCTGCACCACGCACCGGGTGACGCGGCACAATAATTAAGCGTAGCTCAGGAATTTTCTGACGCAATCTAGCATAGCTTGTTGTGATAATTTCTTCTTCACCAGGATGAGTACTCGCAGCTAAAAATATTTTATATGGCGCATAAAGCTTTTGCAATTTAGCCAGCTCAGTTTGCTCATAAGGTAAGGCAGGGGCAGCGCGTTTTAAATTACCAATATATTTAATATTTGTTGCTTTTAGTTGCTGTAATATAGCTAATTGATCTTGCTCTTGAGGTAAGATTAAAGCAAATTTCTTGAGTAAATTTTTAGCAAAGAATCTATAACAAAACCACTCAAAACCTGTTTTAGGTGAAATGCGCGCATTAAGTAAAATTAATGGGATTTTTTGCTTGGCAGTCTCATTAATTAAATTGGGCCATAATTCTGATTCAACTAAAATTGCCAAATCTGGTTTAAAATAATTAAGAAAATTTTGCACATAAGATTTCTTATCAATCGGTAAAAACTGATGAAAAGCTTTTTTATGAATTCTTTCTTTAATTAATTTTGCTGAGGTAACTGTAGTGCTAGTCACTAGAATATTTAGCTGCTCACGCTCGCATAATTCATTGACTAATGGAATAATTGAAAGTGATTCACCAACTGATACAGCATGTATCCAAATTAATTTACCAGCGGGACGCGCACATTTAAATTTACCCAGACGCTGATCAAAATTTTCTAAATCTTCTTTGCCAATTTTTTTACGTTTTCTTAAATAAAGATTGATGAAAGGATTTAAACAAAAAAGTAAGAAATTATAAAATCTAATCATCTTTTAGTATTTTCTTTACCAGTTACTATTTTAGGATGACCGTAACCTTTATCCAATCTGAAAGTAATTTCATTAAGCTCTGTTTCTAATTTTTGTCTTAATTTTTCTATTTGCTCGGCACTAGCCTTTTTAGGAACCACTAAAGGCTCACCATATTCCATAGTGATATGATTAAATAATTTAGGCAGCATAAAATGATCCCAACTATTAAAAAATTTGGCTTTTTTAACACTGATCGAAATTGGTACAATTTTAGTATTAGCTAAGCGCGCAATATCTATTACCGAACCATTTACCTGCATATTAGGCCCACGTGGTCCGTCTGGTACTATGGCAATGTAAGTATTAGGCTCTTTTAAAGCGGTAATTACATTTCTGATTACCTTTGAACCACCTTTAGAGCTTGAACCTCTAATTAATTTAGAGCCTGACTTTGCTAAAAAATCACTAATTAACTGGCCATCACTATGCTGTGAAACAACAGAATAATAATTACCATTTTGCTCTAGATAGCTTGGCAATAAAATGGTACGCCCATGCCAAAAAGCAAAGATTAGATTTTCTTGTGCTTTTAACTGATAAATTTTTGTAGCATTACGCCTGATAATACGCGAAGTAAGTACAACTAGCTTGATGTAAAAAAGAAACAGCTGAGCCGCAATATTTTGTACAAAACGCTTACGTAAAAAATTTTTTAAACTCTTCATCCTAATAGCAGCTTAATATGCTAATTTCTTGCAAAATTGGTAAAGATCCATATGATAATTTCTTTTTGATAAGATGACAAATAATAATAAAATTCTTGTTAGTGTGATCATGGGTAGTAATTCCGACTGGGATACTATGGCACATGCTAGCGAACTGCTCGAAAGTCTTAACATTCCTTGTGAAACTAAAATCATCTCTGCTCATCGTACACCTGAACGTATGTTTGAATTTGCTAAAAATGCCAAAAAGAATGGCATCGAAGTAATCATTGCAGGTGCTGGTGGTGCTGCACATTTACCAGGTATGGTAGCCTCTTTAACTGAATTACCAGTACTTGGTGTACCAGTAAAAAGCAAAGCTTTAAAAGGTATGGATAGTTTACTTTCTATTGTACAAATGCCAGCCGGCGTACCAGTTGCAACCTTTGCAATTGGTAAAGCAGGTGCGCGTAATGCTGCTATTTTTGCTGCACATATTTTAGGTCTAAAATATCCTGAAATTGCCAAAGCGCTCACCGAATATCGTCAAACTCAAACCGCTAAAGTTGCTAAGCAGCCTAAATAATGTCTAAAGAAAACACACTCCAAATTGGTATTATTGGAGGTGGGCAATTAGCCCAAATGATGTGTCTTGCTGCCCAGCAACATAATATTGCAACTAAAATTTACTCTGATTTACCTGCTATTGCAGCACCATTTGCTGAACAAACCATTATTGCCCCTTATGCAGATCAACAAAAATTTGCTGAATTTGTTGACTCAGTTTCTGCAATTTGTTTTGAATTTGAAAATATTCCTTTAGAACCACTTAAAAAATATGCAGCACAGCATAAATTCCGTCCTAATTTAGAAGCTCTACGCATCAGCCAAGATCGCTTAATTGAAAAAGAATTCTTTAATGATTTGGGTTTTAAAACCGCACCTTATCAAAAATTATGCAAAGAAAATTACCAAGAGCAGCTGTTAGAATTTAAGCAGCAAGCCATTATTAAAACTACTCGTTTTGGTTATGATGGTAAAGGACAATTTAAAATTACTAATCTTGCTGACTTACAAAATTTTCAAGCTGAATTAGCTCAAATCCAACAAGAGCTTATCATTGAAGATTTAGTTCCTTTCTCAAGAGAATTATCTATTATTGCGGCACGTGATATTTTTGGTCATATCATATTTTATCCACTTGCTGAAAATATTCATGAAAATGGCATTTTACGTACCACTATTTTTCCAGCAGCAGATTGTTCAAAGTTACAAATACAAGCTGAAAAAATCGCTACAGCTACTTTAGAAAAATTAGATTATGTAGGAGTTTTAGCGATCGAATTTTTTGTAGTTGGTGATGAATTACTAATTAACGAATTTGCACCACGCCCTCATAATTCTGGGCATTATACTATTGATGGAGCGACCGTTAGTCAGTTTGAGCAGGCGATACTTGCCGCAGCTGGCAAAGAAGTAATAAAGCCAGAATTAAAAACTAGTGGTAAAATGCATAATTTATTAGGTGAAGAAATTAGCCAAGTTGCCGAACTTAAAAGCAAAGCTAATCATTTCGTGCATAATTACGGCAAAGCAACTAGCGCACCATTACGCAAAATGGGCCATTATACTGTGTTGGATTAGTAAAATTTAAATAGTAAACCCTTCAAATTTACCTTTTTCATCAACATCTTTATCTCCTAAAGCATTAACAACTGTTTGACGAAAGATCTCTTTTTGTGCTGGATTGTTTATTAGATCTCCTGGCGCAAGTCTTTCATTATTCTTTTGCAAGGGATCTACTCCTGCAGCGACAAGCAATTCTATATGATGAATAAAATCTTGAAACGTTTGTCCTGCTTTTTGAGATGTTATAATTAAATGATGCAAAGCATTCCTACCAAGATTATCCAATGTTTCAAAATTAGAGTTTTTTTCCCGCATATATTCTACTAACAATTCTAATGCTTTTCCTCGAGACCCAGAATCTGGAATATGACAAGCTTGGAATAATGGAATCATATTTGATGGAGTATTATTCTTTCCATAGGCAGTACAACCTTTATCTGGCGAAGTTCCTAACTCTAAGAATTTAGCTGCTGCTGCTATACGTTGAGGATTATATGTGTTATCCTCAGCATGAAATGATACAAAACAACAAGAAATTGGATATATGCCAAAACATTCTGTGTTAGGATCCATTCCTACCTTTCTAATCAGAAATTCAACCATATCTGGTTGACCACAAAAAGCTGCTGTATTCAGTAAAGACCAACCAAAACCAGCATAATCTCCTTGTGCATATTTTAAAGTACCTACCATATCATTATCATATCTAATATTTTGCAAATATCTCTTCTGTACCTCTACGTTTCCTTGCTCTAAAAACCATTGCAAAGCATTCTTGTTACCTCCTGCAACCGCCTCGACTATACCTAGATCTTTCTCTGCTTGGTACCAACGCAAAATATCCTTATTATCAATCCAAGCAACTTTACCATTTGTTTTAAATAGTGTTTGCCAAGAAGAAAAATCACATAATGTGGAATTTTCGTCTTGTACTTCACCTTCCTTGATTACATACATATTATAATTTCTAAAACTGATATAAGCATTTGTAATGCATAGCTGATAAATTACCACCTAATAATAACTAAGCTTCTTGGGAGAGAACTTAAAACACTAAGTAATTCCTTAAAAGCTCTAGTTTTGAGCTATAGAAGTTTTTAAAAGCGTAGGATTCTGAGATGATTAATAACCAAAAAAAACACTGAGCAATTCCTTAAAAGCTCTAGTTTTGAGCTATTTTAACTGAGTGCATATTTTTAGCTAAGGGCGCGTATATAGCGTAATGCTAACGGACATTTTTTAATATTTAGCAGTCCGGTCCCTGAGGTAAATGCAGTAAAAAAGCAAAGTAGCTTTTTTACAAATGAAGCGAGCAGTTTTCTAAGAGCGACTTGAAGCTATGCTTCAATAAAGTGATTAGTAAAAACTGAACTGAGTATTGGTCAAAAATAGCGCAGCAATGGACGAATGGGCCGGTTTAAAACTTCCAGATTTATAACCAACCTTGTGGTTCGGTACAATTCTTCACTACGTTCAGAATCACTCACCAACCGGTTGGATATATTAGCTGTACATTTCTAAAAAGCGTAGGATTCTGAGATGATTTTTGGCGAATGCAACAACCGAAAAAACGGAGTGAACATATAGTTCATGAGTATTTTGAGGTTTGTTGTAATGAGCCAGCTTCGCCAAATATTAATAACTGCACTGTTATTAATATTTGAAAAGGGCTCAGAAGACTATGCTTTTTGGAGTTTTTTGATTTGCCTTTTCAACTTAACCGCCTCATCAGTAAGTTTACGTGAAGGAGTCTTAATTAAGAATTTATCGATACCACCTTTAAAATCGATAGTACGAATAGTACGAGTAGTTACTTTTAGAGTAATTTTACCAAGAAACTCACTAATAAAAGTTGAATTTTGTGTATTAGGAATGAATCTTCTTCTAGATTTTCTGTTAGAGTGAGAAACATTATTTCCAAATTGGGTTTGTCTACCGGTAAGGGCGCATTTCTTAGACATGATTAGCTCTTAAGTAAAATTAAAACTTAAATAAAATAAAAGAGGATGAGTTTATATAGCCTGGTAGGAATATAGTCAAGTGAAATCAACGTGCAAAACTACAAATAAAGCTGGAACTTAATATAAACCTTCTAACTGATTTTTTAGATTTTGAAATTCTTGTAACTGAGTCTCTAAAGTTTTAAGCTGTCTATTTAGATGAGCCGAGACTCTTCTTTCTGCTACTACCAATAAAATCACAAATAAAAGCGGCATAAGATAGCTTAATAATTTGCGTGGTTTAGCCTGCAATTTAGCAATCTGATAATCAAGATAAAAAATATGAAAAGTAGCTGCTGAACATAGTTGCAGCTTATTTTGTAACAAACCACTATTTATAGAGATTAAAATTAAGAATAAAGCTGCAAAAAAACTAATTAAAATCAACCAAGGGTAAAGCGATGACAATATTTCAAAAATTGCTGAGCTATTGCCTGTCATCTTGGTATAAAGCTGATAATGCAGATCAAAAATAAAATAATAAAGACTAAATTTTAAACTGAGCAACGCAGCTTTTAACTTGATAGCAAATTTTTCGGGAATTTCTAAAGCTTGGCTAATATTGCGCAAATAATAATAAAGATAAACTCCTACCGTAACAGCTATCAAAAAAATTAAACGTGTCAATGATGGGTGTTTGTAATCTGTTTTTAGCATAATTATGATTTAGTTACTGGTTATAATATTCTTCAAAACTTGCGGGGCTACGTTGCTGGTGAAGCCTTGGTCTTTTATCACCCTGCTCATTTAAGTGATAGTGATAATGCTGATGTAGGTTACGACCAGAGCCTTTTTTATTAATAAAACTTTTATCCGGAGTACCTTTAAAACAGCGCGGCACATAAGGAAATGCTTCGGTAATTACATAATAATAAGTACCTTCTGGATATTCATTAGTAATGCCCGAACGTCCATTACACCTATCTAAATCTCCTGAAGCATGTTCATAGTAATAATCTTGAATGAAGTTACCATCATATTTACCTTTAGGACTATCTGCCGGACGCAAACCTTGTTTTAACTGATAACTTGAAACTAATTTGATTACCTCTGAATCTTTATCATTTTTATCTTTATAACCGTAAAGACCATAAATCGGGAAACCATCAGCTGCATAACCAATTAATTTCGGTTGTCCGCGGCGCTTCCTTAATAAGGCTCTGGGCAAGCCATGATAATGATAAGCACCATTTGGTTGCACATGCGCATTTTGTCGATCAACACCTAAATTTCTCTGACGCGAAAAAGCGCTATATTGCCAACCAGATTTTTTATCATTTTGCCAATATTCATTAGTTGCTGGGTCAAATACCACACCATTTAATGCAATGCCAAAAAGATTTTTTGCCACAGAGGTGACTTCTCCACTCAGATATGGCTGAAGCGCAACTTTAAATTCATAATTTTGTGCTTTAATCTCATGTGGGTTATTACGATTCGGAAATTTACCATAACGATGATCAGGAATACCATTAGCAGAAAAATAGCGAAATTTCTCATCTGTACTAATGCTTACCTCATTAATAAGCTCTTTATTTGGTTTGGCATAATTATTGCCAAATTCATCTTCAGGACCAAAAGCCCAAACTGTTTTAACTAATAAGCTAAAGCAAATAACTAATTTAAAATAATTTGTAACGAACATAAAGCAGTACTATTTAAATTATATGTCGATCCTAAATAATCAGGAGAGCTACCAGCTGCAGTATAACAAGCGCTATGTTCTGCTCCTAAAAATTTTCCGGTTGTAGCAAAACCATCATCTAATTTACTATCAAGCTGATAAGCGTCTTGTACCTCAAGCGCAGCAGCATTAGTAGCAACATCACTATTATTAGCAGAGCCTCCTAAAAATAAGCTATTAGCATAGATGTTTAGATTCAATGGACCATGGGTTTCATCATAAAAAATACTATAGCCATTACTGCGTAATACTGATTCTGGAACATTCTCTGCTAATCTTGCCGGCACATTTAATTCACCAGTAAAAGAACCTGGTATGAGCTCTGCCAAGCTTAAATGACGCCAAACATTTGCTGCTTCGGTACTAAGTGCTATTTGCGCATCACCATTACCATTACAACCGGTAGACACGGAATTTGTATCATCATCTGTACAACTGCTTAGATTATTAAAAAAATCATAAGCATTAGACATATCTCCTGGTAAGGCACGATATTTTATATAGAAATTCTGCCAAGCATTTTGGTAGAGATTTAATTCGTGAACGGCAGTTTTGAGCTCACTATTTTTGAGTAATTTTTGCCCAGCAGCAATTGCTACTACTAATAAAGCAATAATCATTATCACAATAGAAAGTTCGATGATACTAAATGCTTTGCCGTTTTGCATATATCGTGTTAAACTGCGCGGTGTAATTTTATGCTAAGTCTATGAAAAAAATATTTCTTTTGCTACAGATTTTTATGGTTTTTAGTCTTAATGCTCAAGCAGCTGTGTGTGAACGTAATCTGAATGAGCCATTTCGTATTGATAATCAGTTCCACTATAAACGAGTAATAGGCCAATGTCAGGAAGGTGACCGCCTCTTTTTGCGTATAAGAACTAATTCTGTTTCTGCAGCTCAGGTAACTGCTCGTCTTTGTGATTTTAATCAAGAAATTGTCTATGAAAGACGCTCCGGAGCTTTAGCCTTTGTTTCTTGTGTTTATAAAAAACCTTAAAGATCATGCAACATAATGAAATTGATCGTTTAATTGGTCTTTTTGCAGAATTACCTACTATTGGTAAAAAAACCGCTTCACGTATTGTACTTGAGTTACTTGCTAAGAAAAAACCGCTCATGCATAAATTAAGTGAGGGTCTTGAGCAGGCTGCACAGGCAGTAAAAACTTGCGAGATTTGTCACAATCTTGATGTAACTTCACCTTGTGGTATTTGCTCTTCTGAAAAGCGCCAAAAAAATATTATTTGTATTGTCGAAAATATCGAAGATCTTTTTGCAATCGAACAAGGACAAAATTATAATGGTACTTATCATGTTTTAGGTGGTGCGCTATCGGCAGTAAAAGGAATTTCACCCGAGGATCTTAATTTGGATTCTTTAGAAAAACGTATAAATAATGAACAAATTGACGAATTAATCATTGCAGTTAGTGCCAGCATGGAAGGACAAACTACTAGCTTTTTTTTAGCAGATTTATTTAAAGATAAAGTTAAACAAATTTCAAAATTAGGTTATGGTCTTCCCCTTGGTGGTGAGATTGGTTATCTTGATGAGGGTACTATTAATGCTGCTTTTGAGGCTCGCAAAGAGTTTTAAACCCATATATTATGCAGCCTTTATTATTAGAAACCTTAGCCTTCGGCAAGCTCAGGCACCGGTTTAGTGAGTATAAAAACAATAGGTAATTAATGGAAAATTTAGAATATTTTATAAATGGTGATAGTGAAAATATTAATGAGGCAATGATCTTTATTCATGGCTATGGTGCTAATGGTCCAGATCTTCTCAGCCTCTCAGAATATTTTATGCAAGATAAGTCCAATTGTGTATTTATTGCACCTAATGCACCTTTTGAAACTAATATTTATCCTGATTCATATTTTTGGTTTCCTCTAGAAAATAAAGAAGAAGATTATCTCGCTGAAGGTGTACATATGGCCTGCCAAATCTTTGAAGAATTTTTAGAAGAAATAAAAGGTAAATATGCACTTACTAATGCAGATATTACTTTATGTGGTTTTTCACAAGGTAGCTTGCTTGCCATGCATTTTGCTTTGCTTAATGAGCAATCTTTCAAAGCTGTGCTTGCTTATTCTGGTGGAGCGCTTAGCAATATTGCTGATTTCAAACAAAATGATACACCAATCTGTTTAATTCATGGCGAAGCTGACGAAGTGTTAGAAGCGACCTATTCCAAAAATAGCTATAAATTATTGCATGCAGCTGAGCACCCGGTAGAGTTACACCTTATCCCCGGCCTCGGCCATAGCATTAATCATGAAGCTATTGAATTAGGTAGAAAATTTTTGGCTACGCATAAATGACATAAAGGCTTTAACCCGTGCCATATCTTTTAGCTGGGCTGAGGTGAGAATCCATAATTGATTGTGACATTTTTCTGGTAAAGTAATCAACTCGAATAATTGCTTATCCTGATTACCTATATATTCGGGTAAAGGAGCAATGCCTAAATCTGCTAAACAATAACGATAAAGTCCGCTTAATTTATCACTAACTAATTTAATATTTTCAACACCTACTAACCGGCGCAAAAATTTATTCACCGGAATATTTGCTAGCTCGTCATTAGGCAAAAGTAAATGATGCTGATTTAAATCTTTAAGCCGACGTAAATGTCCAAATTTTTTGTACATGGTTCAGCTGGTTGGTTAAAACACCAAACCTTCTCCTAATTTATAATTTTGTTAAGAGTCAAAAAGCGTAGTATTTTTATTAAAAAATACGCAATTAATAGCCATTGCTATTGGTAAGTGTTTTTTGATAATAAAGACTAGCTTTTTGCCTTAATCCATAGGACAGCTAATAAATTAGGCTAAGATTTGGTGTAGAAGGTGGCGGTTGGGAATATCCTGCTTTCTTAGCAGCAGCTGGTCTTGCTCAAGCTTTACTTGGCAAAGGTGCTTTAGCTGTTAGAACTAAGTTCTGGTGGCTATAGTATCGAATCAACATATTGTGCTACCGGATAAAAATACTTAATAATATTATTTTTGTTTCTCAAAATAACACCCAACCGGTTGGTGTAGTTCGATCCATTCGACAAGCTCAGGAGAACTAAGCTCACTAACCTCCACTTCGGTCACTGAGCCTGCCGAAGTGGCCGAACCACAAGGTTGGTTATAAATTTGGAAGTTTTAAACCGGCCCATTCGGCCATTGCTACGCTAAAGCTTGCAAGCTCAGGGACCGGACTACTACATATTAAAATGTCCGGCAGCATGGGTATAGTCACTTTATTTGATAGACCTATACCATTACAAATTCTTAATCTAACAGTATTGTTGCAGAGTTAAAAATATGTTATGTTACAAGTTAACCAACCTTCTTAGTGATGAAATCAGGAATTTTCTCTAGCGTTACTTTAATATTTTTGCTCTTGGCAAAATTTGCTGTGGCGCAAGCACCAAATAACAAACCCGCACCTAATGTTCCGGTAATTAAAGCACAACAAATTTTGCTTCATGATGAAATTGAAGCTTTGGGTACAGGACGTGCCAATGAATCAATCTATATTTCAGCTAATATAACTGAAAAAATTAGCAAAATTAATTTTACTGATAATCAACAAGTAACCGTAGGTGATATTATTGTCGAACTTGATCATCAAGCTGAACTTGCCGAAAAACAAGCAGAAGAATTGCGCCTTAAAGAACATCAACGTGAATTACAACGCCTTAAAAGATTGCTCAAAAAACAAGCAATCAATGAAAGACAATATGATGAAAGAAAAACTTTAGTAGCAATCAGCAAAGCTAATCTAGCCAGAATTGAAGCACAAATTGCTGATCATATTATCACCGCACCATTTTCTGGCGTATTGGGCTTACGTAATATTAGTCTGGGTAGCTTAATTGATTCTGGCGATATTATTACCAGCCTTGATGATATTGAAACATTAAAAATTGATTTTACCGTGCCGGCACTTTATCTACCCAAATTACAAGCTGGTACTAAAATTGCAACCAGCTCTGAGATTTTTCCTGGTGAAACATTTAACGGCGAAATTGCCTATATTGATTCACGAGTAAGCCCAGAAAATCGCTCCATCATGTTAAGAGCAATTATTGATAATAGTGAGCAAACATTAAAACCTGGCTTGCTGATGAATATCACACTTTTTGTTAATGAGCGTGAAACGCTAATTTTACCTGAAGAAACTTTAACCCAAACTGCTAAACAACATTTTGTACTGGCTGTTAATAGTGAAAATATTGTCGAGAAAATTCCGGTCACAATCGGCAGCAGACAAAATGGTATGGTCGAAATTATTGCAGGAATTGATAATGAAACCTTAGTAATTTATCGTGGTCTAAATCGTATTTTTCCTGGCCAAAAGGTTGCTATTTCTGAGATAAAAGAATTGGCATATAAGCCATAGGTGTTAAATGTTCATTTCAGAGATCTCCGTAAAACGTCCCGTCTTTGCTGCAGTAATTAGCTTACTTTTAGTTACTTTTGGTATTGTCTCATTTTCTAAAATTCCCTTACGTGAATATCCTGATATTGATCCACCAATTGTTTCAATCGACACTATTTATGAAGGAGCCTCAGCTAACATTGTTGAGACCAGAGTTACCGAATTAATTGAAGAACGTATTGCTGGAGTTGAAGGCATTAGAACCATTAATTCTGTTAGCTCAGATGGCCGTTCACGTATTACTATCGAATTTAATATTGCACGCGATATTGAAGCGGCGGCTAATGACATTCGTGACCGAGTTTCTAGCATTACCGATAATCTGCCTGAAGAAGCTGACCCGCCTGAAGTAGAAAAAGCTAATTCAGATGATGATGTAATTCTTTGGCTTAATTTAACCGGTGGCGAGATGAGTGTTATGGAGCTAACCGATTATGCTAGACGTAATCTTACTGATCGTTTCTCTGCACTTGATGGCGTAGCCAGGGTTAGAGTTGGTGGCGCAAAAGATAAAGCTTTGCGTGTCTGGTTAGACCGCAAAAAAATGGCTGCAAGAAATATTACCGCAAATGACGTAGAAGCAGCTTTACGTGCTGAAAATATCGAACTACCCGCAGGCCAATTAAAATCTTTACAACGTGATTTTGTGCTGCGCATGAAAAGAAATTATCAAACTGCAGCAGATTTTCAAAATCTCGTATTACGTAAAGCTGAGAATGGTTATCTCACCAGATTAAAAGATATTGCTATTGTCGAAATTGCACCAGAAGAAGAGCGCGGTTTCTTTAGAGGTAATGGCGTAGCGATGGTAGGTATTGGTATTATCAAACAATCGACTGCCAATACTTTAGATGTTGCAAAGCTTGCCAAGCAAGAGATGGAAAAAATCAACGAAACTTTACCCGAACATATGGTGATTGAGCGTAGTTATGATACCTCTGTCTTTATTAATAGCGCCATAAATGAAGTATATAAAACTTTGGGGATTACCGTCATTTTAGTTATTTTGGTAATCTATCTCTTCTTAGGAAATTTACGCGCCACTATCATTCCGGCACTAACTGTACCGGTTTCTTTAATTGCCAGTTTTATTGTACTTTATGCTCTGGGTTTTACAGTTAATTTACTTACCCTACTTGCTCTAGTTTTAGCGATTGGTTTAGTAGTTGATGATACAATTGTAGTTCTTGAAAATATTTATCGCCGTATTGAAGCAGGTGAAAAAAGAATCGTTGCGGCCTATCTTGGCTCTAAACAAGTTGGCTTTGCCGTAATTGCGACCACTATGGTTCTGGTTGCAGTATTTTTACCAATTAGTTTTTTAGATGGTGATGTGGGCCGCTTATTTAGTGAGTTTGCGGTGGCTATGGCTGTAGGTGTAATTTTTTCGAGTATTGTGTCACTCTCATTATCACCAATGCTTGCTAGTAAAATTTTAGATAAGCGGGGCAGCCATAATAAATTAACTTGTGCTATTGATAGTTTTTTCCAAAAATTGCAAAAATTCTACACCGCAACTCTTAGTAAAATTCTTGATCGCCCTGCTTTTATTGTGGCAATTTTAGGAATAATTATAGTAAGCATCTTCATGCTCTTCAAAAAAATTCCTGCTGAATTTACACCAAAAGAAGATCGTGGTGTTATATTTTTAATTGTCAGTGCACCAGAAGGATCATCAGATAGCTATACCACCGAATATATGAATGAAATTGAAAAACGCTTAATGCCTTTTGTTGAATCTAAAGAGTTTCATCGTTTACTGATTAGAACCCCACGTTCACTTGGTGCTACAACTTCTTATAATGGTGGTATTGGCATTATTGTTTTAAATGATTGGAATGCACGTAAACCAGTATGGCATTATGTTAGCGAAATCCGCAAATTAACCAGCGATCTAATTGGGGTTAGAGTTTTTCCGGTAGTAAGACAGGCTTTTGGCGGTGGTACTAATAAGCCTGTACAATTTGTGCTAGGTGGTTCTTCTTATGCAGAATTAGCCAAGTGGCGTGATATTGTTTTAGCTGAGGCCAGAAAAAATGAAAATATTGTTGGTCTTGATGATGATTATAAAGAAACTAAACCACAAATTGAAATAGCCGTTAAGCAAGATCGTGCTGCCGAATTAGGCGTAACAGTTGAAAATATTAATCGCACTTTAGAAACCATGTTAGGTGGTAGAAGAGTTACTACCTATTTAGAGCGCGGCGAAGAATATGATGTGTTAATTGAAGGTCTGCGTAGCCAGAATCAAGAACCACATAATCTAAAAAATATTTATGTACGTTCTGATCTTACCTCAGACTTAATACCTCTTGCTAATTTAATTGCCCTTGAAGAATTTGCTGCCCCTGAAAGCTTAAACCGCTATAATCGTTTGCGCTCCATTACTTTAGAAGGAAATTTAAAAACTGGTTATAATTTAGGTGATGCGCTGCTTTATCTTGAAAATATTGTAAAAGAAAAATTACCAGATGGAGCCTCTATTGATTATAAAGGCGAATCACTTGATTATATTGAATCGGGCAAATCAATCTACTTCACCTTTTTAATGGCTTTGATTGTGGTGTTCTTGGTGATGTCTGCCCAGTTTGAATCTTTTATACATCCTTTCATAATTATGCTTACTGTACCGCTGGCAATAATTGGTGCTTTGCTTGGGCTGTTTCTCTTTGGCCAAAGTTTGAATATTTATAGTCAGATAGGTTTAATTATGCTGATTGGTCTGGCCACTAAAAATGGTATTTTAATTGTCGAATTTATTAATCAAACTCGTGATTCTGGTGTGGAATTTCGTAAGGCCATTTTAGAAGCTACTGCGCAGAGATTACGTCCGATTGTAATGACCTCACTTACTACAATTATGGGTGCAATTCCACTTATCTTATCTTTTGGTGCCGGAGCTGAAACTAGGTATGTGATGGGTATTGTAATTTTTTCTGGTGTGTTAGTTTCAGCATTTTTTACTATTTATGTAGTGCCAGTAATGTATCAATTATTAGCGCGTAATACCAGACCACCAAATGCAGAAGCACAAAGATTAGCAAAAGAATTAGAGGCTAATGATGCAAAGATTTAAATATTTTTTTCTATTTAAAAAGCTTACATTCCGGTCACTGAGCCTGCCGAAGTGTCCGAACTGTAAGGCTAGTAGTCCAAACTATATATTGCTGTTTGTTACTTTTCTACTGAGTGCTTGTAATTTTGCGCCCAAACAGCACACCCCTGATCTTAAAGTAACTGGCAAATGGGCCAGCATTAATGAATATGTTACTAATGAAATTTTAATTGATAAATGGTGGGAAAGCTTTGCCGATCCACAATTAAATTTACTAGTCGAACAAGCGGCCTTAAATAATTATGATGTTAAAATTGCCTTAGAAAATATTCGTCTGTCGCGCGTAGAAAAAAATATTGCAACTGCTGCCTTACTTCCTGAAATTGAATATAATGCCAGTGCGACTAAAGTTAATACTAGTGGCAATGCAGCTTTTTTACGCGGGCAAGAACGTAAAGATTATGAATCAGCTTTTGATGCAAGTTGGGAGTTAGATTTATGGGGTGGCATTAGAAATAGGCGTAGTTCAGCTAAAAACCAACTACTCGCAGATATTCAAGAAAAACGCGCTGTGACTCTTTCGGTAATTGCTGAGACAGTGCGTAATTATATTGAGTTACGCGGTTATCAAAAGCAGCAAAAAATTATTAAGCGTAATATTGAGCTACTTGATAAAACTATGCGTCTTACTAAAATTCAGCAAGAAGCAGGAATTGCTAGCAGCTTTGATGTGGCCCGCATTAAATCAGAAAAAGAAATTATTGAAGCAACTGAACCGGCAGTTAAAGCTGCTATCTACACTGCCAAATATCGGCTTAGTTTGTTGCTTGGTAAAAAACCTGATACGCTAGATGAACTTTTAACTGAGCAAACTGCTTTACCAGAAATGATCGATCCGATTCCAGTCGGACTGCCTGCTACTTTACTACAAAGAAGGCCAGATATTTTGCAGGCTGAATATTTACTAAGAAGTGAAAATAAAGAAATTGGTGCTGCCATTGCTGATTTTTTTCCGAGCTTCTCTTTAACTGGTAGTGCTGGAAATACTGCACTGCGTTATTCTGATTTATTTCATTCTTCTAGTGCTAATTGGAATTATGGGGCTGCAATTAATCTACCAATTTTCCAAGGTGGTGCTTTAGTAAATGCTTTTAAACAAGCAAAAATTGATAAAAATATTGCTGTGTTAAATTATGAAAAAACTGTAGTTACTGCACTAAGTGAGGTTGAAACAAACTTAGTAAATTATGCACAAGAAGTTTTAACTTATAAACGTTTGCTTGCAGCTGAAAAAAATAGCGAGCGCTTAGTAGATATTGCCAGAGAACGCTATAAAGCAGGTTATGATGCCTTGCTTGATGTGATTGCCGCTGAACGTAATTTAATTGATATTCGTAACTCACTAATCGCCAGCGAAATTCAATATCTGACTAATTTGGTGGCGCTATATAAATCTCTCGGCGGCGGAGTTTAATACCAAATCTCAGTTTTGTTTATAGTTTTGTTAAGAGTCAAAAAGCGAAATATTTTTGTTAAAAAATTTGAGGCAAATAGCCGTAGCTATTTGCGAAGGTTTTTTAGCAAGAAAGACAAGCTTTTTGCCTTAACCCATAGGGCAGCTAGTAAA